>JADFPY010000030.1 GCA_022562085.1 candidate division KSB1 bacterium
AAAAGAAAGAAAGTCAACCGCAGACAAAACAGGCAAGTGTTCAAGACAGTTCTAAAACACGGCCTGATTCTTTAAAAGCAACTAAATAGTGATTGACCGAAAAGTCCAAATTTGCTAGTACGAAGGCGTCTCGCCGAGTATTTCTAAGCACGGAACTGCATGCAGAAATCGTTCGGCGGGACGCCTCACGCTAGTTTTCGGTCAATCACTAAATAGAAAGAGGATAACATGATAAATTCACTCACCGAACTCTTCACCCGCGATTTAACCAAACTCAAGGATGAAATCAACGCCTACTCAGATGAGTCGAAACTCTGGATGACAGCCAAAGAAATCAACAATTCGGCAGGAAACCTGTGCCTGCACCTGGTCGGGAATTTGAAGCATTTTTTGGGCGCAACATTGGCAAACACAGGTTTTGTGCGGGACAGAGACGCAGAGTTCACGCAAAAAGATGTTCCGAGAGCCGAGCTGGTCAAAGGCATTGATGAAGCCATTGCAGCGGTGAAAACCACCCTGGCCTCACTCGATGAGCAAAACCTGGACAAACCCTATCCAATCGACTTCCTTAAAAAGCAAGGCAGTACGGCTTTTTACCTGCTGCATTTCAGCAGCCATTTGAATTATCATCTGGGTCAAATCAATTATCACCGCCGGTTACTGAGCTGACTTATGGGTATGCGCTCCTCGCTTAAAGCCTGCCCTGAGCACTTCACTGCGTTCAGCACAGGCTCCGTCGAAGGGCTCTTTCGCAAAAATCACTCAATTGGATATTCTTCGAAAACTTTGGCCATCGCCTCGTTGACTTTCTCCTGTGAGGCGTCCGGTTTGCCGACCGCGCCAAGGGCAGCACCTCGCCATATAAGCTGCTTCAATCTCGGATCGACAACGTCGATAATAATTGAACCCTGTTTGTAGCGGTGAACGTGTCCCCGCCGCCAGCCATAGTAGCCATATCGCGCCGGTGAAACCTCAACCCGATTTTGTAAATTAACGTGGTAAGTCAGCAAGGCATCAACCCGGCCGGTTTTTTTTATCTCAAATCCCTTTGCTTCTAATTCCTGCTCGACCGCCCTCCGAATCCGCTTATCCAAAAGCGAGCCTTTCCGAACTGAGTTCTTGCCGGGTTTCTTTGGATTCCGCATCCATTTGAAAGTAGTATATTGATCAAAATCGATGTCATGGTCATAATCAGATTTGACATAGATGCTGGAACACCCCCCAAAAGCGAGCAGCAACAAAAAACTTAGGAAAAAACAAGCTATCTTCATCTTAAGCCTCCGAGGTTTAATGGTATTACTTCTTAACTTTTCCACTTTTTTGAAAGAAAACGGTCTAAATGACGAGAAGCTAATGACAGTACCCGTCATTCGTCATTAGGCCATTTGTCCCGAAGCGTCGGGACGTCATTTTGGACAGCATCAAAATTCACATCTGTCAATGACGGCGCCTTATGTTTAAAAACTATAGCACGGCGACTTCGTAAGAAAAGCAAATGGTGTGCCAGGAGAGAATAGACCTTGCAGGCTTTGAAAACCTGCAAGGAATCAAATGAAATGCTTAATTGGTTAACACAGGTGGGTAGAGAGTTTACAACTTCCTGCTTCCGGAGCAAAGGAAAATTCCGGAGTCAGGTCAAAATCCGATATCGCCGCCTCCAGTGTAGTAAAAGAACTGAGTAAAAATGTCTTTTCAAGACTTTCTAACGCTTGATTAAAACCGGAGGGGTCATAAAGCAGTTTGATATCGCCGCCTTTTGCTCGAATTTCATAAATTAGACTTTCCAAAAGCTCCCTGCCTTCATCACCTATATAACCCACTCGATTCAATTTTATGATGAAGCGATAAATATTGATGCTTAAGCTCGACTTTAAAACCTGCTCAAGCACTCTTGTATTTATAGAATCAATGGCACCGTAGACCTGCAAAAATGTGATACTGTGCTTACCGTTAATTATTTTAAGTGATTTAAGCATTTTCATCACCTCTTTGTACTTTCTTTGTCTTTTGAGATTCATATGTTATAATTTATTTCATGGTGATGCGTTTACGTTTCTACTTATAAAGACACTGATTTGATATTGAATCTCTCAGGAAAATAAACCTGTAGAAAGAAAATTGAGCAAATTATAAAACTAAAAAGGAGCTGTCTTTGAGGAAAAACTACTTAATCAACAAACTCACCCGTCGGTTCACCGGCAAGCCCAGGTTATTCGAGGTCTCTTTTTGGCGCAGGCGGGTGTCAGCAAAGCCAACCGCGACAAAGCGTTTGGAGGCAACTTCTTTTGTGATTAAGTAACGAATGACGCTCGAAGAGCGTGCAGTGGAGAGCTCCCAGTTTGTGGGATAGAGTGCATTTTTAGTAAGCGGAACTGAATCCGTGTGACCTTCGATTTGAATTTTTCTTTCGGCGACATCCGCAGATTTGAGGATCTCGGCCAGGGCATTCAGAACAGGAAAGGATTTGCTTTTCAATTTTGCTTTTCCGGAATCAAACAATAGATTGTCCTGAAAATTGACCCTGAGGCCATCCGGGGTCAATTCGACGTCGACGCTTTGCTCGAGTTGGTGCGCCGTCACCAGCTCCTGGAATTGCTTCTCGAGGACATAAAGCGGCGTGGAATTACTCTCGCTAAAGTACTCCATTATCTGCTCAAATTTACCCGGGTCGACTTGTGAAATGCTGAAGAACAAAACAAAAAATGCCAGGAGTAGAGTCACCATGTCGCTGTAGGATAGCAGCCAGGACTCCGATTCTTTTTGAGATGAGCGGTGAGATTGTGTTAGCTTAATTTCCACTTTAGTACCTGAATCGTGAAGTCTTGTCTTACTCGATAAAAGCATTCGAGCACAAGCTTTTTGGCAAGACTTGAAATCACAAACCGCAAAAGCCAAATAACAAATAAAATCCAATTTCCGAAATCTCAAACAAAGACAAAAGTCCCTTGATAGTAGCTGTTGTTTTGTTTATTGTGATTTGCAATTTGAGTTTTATCCCCGACCAGAACATTCGGGGACAAGTTTGGAATTTGTTTTTTTTTGATATTTGGAATTTCCGGCATGTCCGGGTTAGGCCACTGTTTGTGTTTTACTTGGCTTTACTACATGAATATTTTTCCCGGCCACAGAGGCCACTTTCTTTCTGCTATTTGCGTTCAGATAGGCAGCCAATTTATCCCGCGCAAAAACATAGTTGCGTTTGTCGTATATCATTAAAACGGCTTCAAGCTCCATAGTTTCCATCATGAGATTGTTTTCGGCGCGTTCTCTTATTTTTTCCGAGATGGGAGCAAAAACCATATTTGCCAGCGCGAGGCCGTAAAATGTTGTCGTCAGAGCAATTGCTAAGCCGAGTCCAACCTGACCCGGCTCACTTTGCAGGATAATCAACATATTAATTAAACCGATCAAAGTACCGATCATTCCAAACGCCGGGGCGATTCTGGACATCGAGCCAAAAAGCTGGTGCTGCTTCATTTCACGGTTCATCTGCCAGCGAACTTGGTCTTCAAGCACGTCGCGGGTTTCTTCTTTGGAATAGCCGTTTGACAACATGTGAATGCCGTCTTTAAAAATCCACAACCCCTTTAACGAATTCACTTCACTCAAAAGCCGGGCAACTCCCTCTCGCTGATAAAGCCGGAGAGCGGAAATCATCTTATCAACAGCGTCAACATAATCGTGTGACCCGGATCGAAAAATAACAAAATAGGATCCAAAGGCACGCAATACTTCTCGCAACGGATAAGAGACAAATGTGGAAGCGAGGGTTCCCCCGAGCACGATGGCGAGACCTTGCTTATTCAGAAAAATTTCAGCAGGTGCTTTCCCTGCAATGATGCCGAAGGCGACAAGGGATGTGCCAATCAGAAAGCCTAAAACTGTTAGCATTAAACTGTCCTTCTTGTTTCTATTTGAGAGTCATCTTTGAGATGACTCTCAAATCTAATGATGAGTCTCAAATAGAAAAAATTCTTATTCTTTATACCGCCCAACCAATTCTCGCACCTCTTCAAGATCGGGATCGATTTTTAGCGCATTTTCCCAGGCCCTGACTGCTTCATCGATTTCACCACTGACAAAGTAAATCGAGCCGCCGAGGGAATAGGCCGTTGCCGTTTTCTTTTTTTCCAGTGAAGCTTGCAGAACTTTCAAAGCCTGCTCGAAGTGCTTTTTATAAAACAATTTTTGCGCCAAGTTGATATCCTGAATGATGTCGTCGGTCAGGTCTTCTTGGTCTTTTTTCTTCTTCTTGAATCCGGTTATCAAATCTTCTAAAGCGGACTCTTTATCCTCTCCTGAGTAAGTGGAATCACCGTAAATAATTTCTATATTGCCAGTCGAATTTCGCACCAAATCGACGGCAAGATTTGTCGATTCCGGATCCAGTACTATTTCAAGCTCAGTATCATTTTGATTAAATTGAACTCTAAGGTAGGGGTAGTCCATCGTCTTTTTCATTTTGTCACCGTCCAGCTCGGTAACAATCTGCTTGTGCGAAGAATCTGCGGCAACTGTCCTCTCGGTAGTTCCATTATTGTTCATTGCCACTTGCTTTTTGGACGCACAACCAAAATTAATTCTTATAATTAACAGAGCCAAAATTAAAGGCCAAATTTCGATAAAACGGAATTTACTCAAGAATCGATTCATAGTGAACACCGGATAGTTTTCTGTACCAGTTAAAAAGTATATTGTAATAAGAAAAGTTCGTACTGAACGCCATTGACTTTCATGCGCACACTCTGGTTTGTGGACTCAACATCCACCGAACTGAATTCGGACCCCAGAATCATTGAAAAACCTGTTGAAATAGAAAAATGTGAATTCAAATCCGTGCGCAGTCCTGCTCCCAAGCCGGTTAAATCAGGCGTCCTCAGGGTGAAGTAACGGGTGACTGCAAAGTAAACCGAAAGCCAGTCGCGAAACTGACTGTCTTTATTTTGTATCAAAGTTGAGTAAAGCATCGAACGGAAATTGTACGAAACCGGCGGGTGCGGCATTTTCGTGCCGGGTTTGACACTGTAGAAACTATTCTTGCTGAAAGAGGTACCGGTTAAGGAAACTCCTTCGGATAGAAAAGAAGCCCCCAGACGAAGTTCGAAGCGCAAACGGCTGCCCGGGGTCGTGTACTGATAAATGCCAAAGTAAACCGAATATTGAATGAGCTTGTTGTTAAAATCCGGACTCAAAAGAGAGTCGGCTGCGGAGTCAACTTCGAGTTGAAAGATTTCCAGACCGGCGTTGATCGACTTGTTCAACGGATTGAGTGACGGCGGTTTCATGTCTTTTTCATAAGCGGAATATGACTTTGCCCAAAGCACTTCGTTGGTTCCGGTACGGTTTAAGCGCAGGTCGAGAAAAAGCGCTTTATTGGGCAGGTAAGCAAGATTACCTTCCAGATAAGCGTCTACTCTGAGCTTGCGCGCAACCCGCCAAAGTTCATCCGGAGCCGGCAGTGAATTAATAATTGAAAAGCTGCTGTCCGTGGAAGAAATTTTTAAGGTGTTTAAATCAGGCAAAGCTACGACGGCGGGCTTGCCCAGGGTGCGCAATATTTCCACCAGGCGGCTTTCAAAGTGTTTACGCAGCGGAGCCGAAATATTGCTGCCTTCGGTTTCAATGCGATAAACAGCGATTCGGCCCAGATCCGGATCAATTTCTAGAATATCCTCAGGAACCTGGGCGAAAATTTCGTTCATCAGTTTCAGGATATTTTCGTTTGCATCCTCAAGCGTTTGAGCCGATGAATTGCTGATGAAACCTGCAAATCCGATTAATAAAATTAAAAAAAACTTCTTCATAATTGTTTCCAAATTAATTTTCAAGATACTTTTTATGAATGTTTAGCGCGCACCGACCGCATCAAATTACGGCGTGCTTTCGAAATTTCATCCTCGGAAATGTCGAGATTGGCTTCGAGGCTGGCGCGAACGAGCTCGCCCAATTTTTCCGGGAGTGAGTTGATCATCTTTTCGACCGTTTCTTCATCAACGCTTACCAGGGATTTGGCTAGAGCCTCGCGGTCGAAATCCACGGCTATTTCTGCGAGTTTTTCTTCCGGCATCTCAAAGAGCTGGTTAAAGGTCATAAATTTTTCGCTGACTTTTTGCGCCAGATTCATGTCCTGAGTCTGTAGATAATTTATCATCTCATCCTGGGTATCTTCATCCAGATGCTCCATGACTTTGACCAGCGAATCAAACCCGTTAGCCCGAACGTAACGCATTTTTTTCAACTCTCCGGCCCGTACGGCAAGCTGGCGTGCAAGGTGCTGGTAAACATCCGAGGGAATACGCTCAATGTTGCCCATCGCCGCCAGGACTGCTTTTCTGCGGTCGGGTTCCAGTTTACTCAACACCTTCGCGGCTCGATTTGCCCGCAGGTGCACAAGAACAATGGCAACAATGCCGACTTTCAGAGGCTTAATCAAATGCTGGACCTGGTCATCCGTCATCTGATTCAGAAATGCCAATTCATCGTTTTCAGCCGCATCTTTGCTGGTTTTCAATGCGAGCGTCCTCATATCTTCGTCAAATTGTTTTAGCAGACCCGGGGATTTCTCCGGCAAGTCTGTTTCCTCTAATACCGCAATTTGATGTTGAATACTTTCCGTGGCTTCCTGGCCCATGTAGGGAGCAACCAGCTCGATAAGCGGCTTGGAAACCGAAGCAAGTAAAATTGCCACATCGGTGACTCCCTCATTGCCTTTGTTATCGATCCAGCGGTGAAAGACTTTTGCTGAAGCAGCCGGCAGGCCGACGATCGTGTCAATAAGTGAAGATTTCAAAGAAGCCAGATCACGAGAACTTGTCTTTTCTCCCTCCAAGTTGAAATCTTTATGATTCTCTGATTCAGGGGTTGCTTCAGATTTAGAAGCCACAGCAACCACGCTATTTTGCTTAAGATTCTTGACAACCGAACGTAAGCCAATCAGAAAAAACAAAAGCAAAAGCACAGCAAGGCCAGCTGCAAAAGCGTACGGCTTCCAGTCTATAGCAGTGTTTGCCCCTTCGACTTCGGGTTGAAAAGGAAGTTCAGGAGTTTTCTCTTCATCTTTCATGAAGTTGGCTTTCACCGGAAAAGTAAACGCTTCGATTCGCACCCGGTCGCCGCGCTTCGGGTTTAAATCTGCGATCAAAGTAACATAGCGGCGAATGAACGACATATCGTTCTCGCTCAAACTGCGATCGACCAGAACATTCAACCTAATTCGGCGAACGTCGTAGCGATTCGCTTGTACTTCATCCCGCAAATTTGCCGTATTCGCTTCTGCAGCTTGACTGCCACCCAGGTTTTCCGGAATGTACGGCAGCCCGGGCAGATTCTTCAGCTCTTTGCTGAGCAAAGCATCCGGGAGTTTCGGAAGTTCGCGTTTAAGCTTGACCTTTTGCAGCTCCACGTTTGCCTTAACGACAAATTTGGTTTCGGGATAGTAAAGCAGAAGGGCATTTTGCAAGTTCCAGGTCAAATTCGCCTCCATAGAACTTTCAATATCGGTAAGCGCTCGTTCACCTAACTCCCCCTGTGCAAAAATAATCGAGGCGGTGAAGATAAAAATGAGCAGAGTAGAAAATGTCTTCGTCTTGTTCACTTGTCGTCCTTCATGTTTTCCTAAAATTGAGCGATTGGCTCCTGGCAATTAGCTTTTAGCGGTTAAGTGCAATTAGTTAAAATGGTTATTGTAAATCACCTAACCCGGATAAACCGGAAATCCGAAATCCGCCTGTTTTAACTTTCAAAATTCTTTGCCCAAAAAGCAAAGAATTCACTCTTAAGGAACTAACAGGTGATCCCGAAGAAAGTCGGGACACGACGTAAATTCTAAAAAGTCAAAAGCCAAAGGCCAAAAGCTAATGGCCAAACGCGTATTTAGGTTTTATTAAAACAGTCATAATAATCGGTAACTTATTTAGAATTCTAAATGGCTGTGATTTTTTTTTAACAAACTGACAATGAACAAAAAAGTCCGATTTTACTTGTACTTTAGATCATAATTCTTTAAAATAGTCTAATCAACCAATAACAAAAATTCGAAAGGAGGTGAAGTGATCCTTTTTTAAGGAACGGGGGATTCTATTCACTGTTCGTTTCTGTTTTACTTAAATAAGGAGGATTTGTCATGACTCAAATCCAAAAATTTCTGAGTAAACTCGGGGGGGTTGCTTTTTCATTTCTCATGCTTGCCCAAATAGGATGTCAAACAGGCGTGGAAGGTGAAATAGCAATCACCACTAAATCAGGGGAAGCACGTAAACTTTTTATGGAGGGCCTTCAGTTAAACCAAAACTTAAGGGGTGACGAAGCGCGCGAGTTTTTCTCAAAAGCTATTGAGGCGGACCCAGATTTTGCCCAAGCCCATTTATATCGCGCTTTTACAAATACCTCAACAGAGGATTTCCAGGAACATTTTGACAAAGCTGTGGCCCTGGCGCCAAATGCATCGGAAGGGGAGCGCCTTATGATTGAGGCTGTGCAGGCAAATGTGGACAACCAGCCGCTTAAGGCTATTGAGACGTACGAACAACTGGTAGAAAAATTTCCCAACGATAAACGCGCGCGGCAATTTCTCGGCGACGCTTACTTTGGTCAAGACCAAGACGATAAGGCCATTGCCCAATACGAAAAGGCTATTGAGATTGACGAGGACTATGCACCGGCCTACAACATGCTAGGCTACACGTACATCGAGAAAGAGAATTATTACGAAGCTGAGAGAGCTTTCCTAAACTATATTGATCTCATTCCCGGTGAAGCCAATCCGCACGACTCTATCGCAGACATGTATACTAGAATGGGGCGGCACGATGATGCTATCGAACATTACATGAAATCTGTAGAACTAAATCCAAAGTTTACTCTGTCCCAAAGAAAGATTGGTACAAATTTGGTTTTCATGGGTAACTATGAAGATGGGCGTGAGGCTTACCGAAAAGCAATGGCAATGGAAATGACGGAAACAGCCAAAGTAACCGACATGAACCAGATTGCTCGCTCTCATCTTTATGAGGGCAACTTCGAGCAGGCGATTGCAGCATATGATGAGTCGCTAAAAATGGCGCAAGAAGCAGGCCTGGCTGAAAGAGTCGCCGGAATTCATTCCCAAAAATGCTATGTCCATCTGGAATCAGGCCATCTTGCCAAAGCTGAAGCAAGTCTGGCAGAGTGCAAAAAAACGGTGATGGCGTCAGACTTGAGACAGTCTTTAAAAGACAATTTTGCTAAAGGCGCAATGGCGCAGGAAGCGCTCATCGCGGCAAAAAAAGGTGACTTTGAAGCGGCGCTGGCAAAAGCGGATGAGCATTTAGCAAAAATTCAGGAGGATAATGACCCCAGCGAAATCCAAGATCACCACGGCCTTCTCGGACTGATTCACTTTGAAAAAGGCGACCACGCTCAAGCAATCGAGCACCTCAACCAGGGCGACCAGCAAGATCCGTACACGCTTTATCATCTGGCGGTTGCCGAGTCCAAAGCCGGCGATCCAGCAAGGGCCGATGAGCTCTTCAGTAAAGTAGCAGATATGAATCAAAACCTTTTTGGCTATGGTTTGGGTTATGCTTTTGTGCGCTCAAAAGCAATGGATGCTAAAAAGATGAGCGCTAAATAGAAACCTTATTTTGATTAAATGACAAGAGCCCGGTGGTTGAGGAAGCCAGCGGGCTTTTTTTGTTTAAAATTGGAATTGACAGGATGGTTGCTCTAACTTCGAGTACGATAAAAATTCAGAAACTCATCAGGAGAGTAAACTCGAATTGGGTCACAAATTTTGTGCGGAAAATGTTTTTTGTTGCCGGTAACAAGGGCCTCGGCCTTTGAGGCATGTGCGACTTCCAAAAACATATCATCGTCTGGGTCGGGCAGAGTTTTTGACAATGAGAGGCCGCGTGCTGAAATGCCAACATGTTTAAATTGTTCAATTAAAGGATGAGTGACCTCTTCAGAAAAATGAAATTTTGGATAGTTTAGGACTTGCCGGTACTCGGTGATAATTCGAGCATCAAAAGCTAATCGTAGTTTCCCATCTGTGAGTAGAGCCACGATGGCCGCTGGCTTTCCAAAAGGATTCAGGAGCCCTGCGACCAACACATTCGTATCGAGGACAATGATCAACTTTTTCTCGATTTTCTAACCTGCCCCACCACAGCCTCTATTTCTGCCATGCTCATTTTGTCAGTGCCGGCTTTAATCGACGTCTGATGCATCTCCTCCATGGCAATCGTTGCTTTCGCTTTACGAAAGGCCGCAATGAACTTTTCCACATTCTTTTCATCTACACCAGCCATGACTGCGATGGGTTTCCCGTTTGAAGTCAGTATAACTTCGGCATCTTCCTTGAGTTGTTTCCAAAGCTCAGCGGAATTTTGCCGCATTTGCCGCACGCTAATGAATTGCATAATAACCCTTTTGTGACTTATTTTGAATTCTATTTGATAATCAAATCGTTATACAAATGAGACACAATTATGTTCCGGATAAATTTTTTGCAATCCCAAAAAAGCTCTAATAATAATTGATATTTATTTTTAGTCATATTATATTATTCAAAATTAAAGTTTACTAAAACTTTAGGTTTAGTAAATATCATTCCAAGCAAGCAATGATTACGTTACAAAACATAAAAGACACACGAACCACTCTTCCCAAAGAAATTGTTCACACTCCTCTGCTCTTTTCAGAAGAGCTCACCAAAGACTTCGGCGCAGAGATTTATCTTAAAGCCGAAAACCTGCAAGTAACGGGTGCTTACAAAGCCCGCGCCGCTTTTCATATTTTGAACAGCTTGTCTCCCGAGCAAAAACAGAAAGGCGCAGCCATCTCCTCTTCCGGGAATTTTGCCGGAGCTTTTGCATTTATGGGCAGCTTACTGGGTATTTCCACTTCCATCGTAATGATGCAGCAAACCGCACCCTTTAAGGTTGAAAAAACCAGACGGTACGGCGGAAAAGTGATCTTGTGTGAAAACCGCTTTGAGGCGAGATGGGAAACCCTCGACCGATTAGAAAGTGAAGGCACCACAGCTATCAACACTTTCGAAGCGCCGGAAGTTATTGTCGGACACGGTACAATCGGATTGGAAATTTTGCAGGACAACCCGGACATCGACATGATTCTGGTTCCGATCAGTAGCGCTGGTTTGATTGCCGGAGTTTCCCTGGCTGCAAAAGAACTCAATCCAAAGGTAAAAATCATCGGTGTGCAGCCGGAGGGCTGCAATGCAACCCATCTCTCTTTTCAAAAAGGCAGCGTGCAAACGATTGAGGATGTGGATACCATTTGTGATGCCCTGGTTGCTACAAAACCCGGTGCGTTGCCATTCGAGTACATGCAAAAATATGTGGACGACGTGGTTTTGGTTTCGGAGGAATCCATAAAAAAAGCAGTTGGTTTATTATTCGAAAAAACAAAATTGGTGGTCGAGCCGTCCGGAGCGGTGGGGGTTGCTGCTTTGCTAAGTAAAGTTGTTTCGGCCGAAAATAGCAGGATAGTCTCGTTGCTGAGCGGCGGCAATATTTCGAGGGAAAATTTTATAAAATTTCTAAACACTCAGTGATATCCAAACCTTCCAGGTTTAGACATCAGTCCGGACATCTAAATTACAATACAAATAGACCTGGAAGAGATTGAATGAAAGAAACCTGGAAGGTTACTAAAACCTTTCCAAAATTCTTCGTATAAATAAGTTAAAAAATAATAGAACCGTAACTTTTTAATTTTAAGGGGTTTTAAAAATGAATTACTCAGAAGCCTTATCTTTTACTTTCCAGGATAAAGAGTGGCTAAAGAAAGTTGGCATTGGCGGTTTCTTTGCCTTGATTAGTTTTTACGCGGGTCTGTTCTTTATCTTCGGCTTTTTTCTGGTCGGCTATTACATCGGTGTCCTCCGAAATGTCATGAACGGTGAAGAGTCTCCCCTGCCGGACTGGTCGAACATGAGCAAAATTTTCGTCGATGGCCTCATGGGAACAATTATTATACTCGCCTATTTTATCGTTATTGGCGGCACGTGTGCATTAATCATTACACGCGTTGCAACGGATCCGTATATTCAAGACTATGAATTAGCTATCTCCTGCGTGCTGACTTCTTTAATAACCCTGTTTGCATTAGGATTTTTTATTAATTACGGTCTCATCCAATTTGCCGCCACAGAAAATTTCGGCTCGGCATTTAGTCTAAGCGGCATTTTCACGTTAATCAAAAATGATTTGGGAAATTTTCTGGCAATTATGATTTTCTCTTCTATTTTAAACGCCATTCTGTTTTTGGCCGGACTGGGGATTCTTTCACCTTTCACTAATTTCTGGGGATTGGTCGTTCAGGCCCATCTTTTTGGTCAATGCGCAAGAGGATTGCAGGGCACAACGCCAACCGCTTTACAATCCGCTTGATCTGAGAGACATTTCAAAAAGAATTTATGAAACATTTTAAACTGTGGAAAATCACACTGCTCCTTTTACTGGGGCTTTTTGTTTTTCTATACATTTTTCTAAATACCGCCGCTGAATTTTACGTCGCCTTCACTAAGCCTGTATCCGGTCTGCATTTCCATTTTAACAAAGCTCAAGATCGAGTGATTATCTACGATGTCGAACCGGAGGGACAAGCAGCGATTGCCGGCCTGCAAAAAGGTGATCAAATTTTAGCAGTAAACAATACTTCGATTGCGAGCAGTGCTGACTTTATCAAAGCCCTCTGGGGTATTAAAATCGGCGAATTAGTGGCAATTAAGGCGCTCAGAGAAAATACCGAAGTTAAAATCGCCTTTATTTCAGAAAGGCAAGTTACTGCAGAACTTATTTTTCTGTCCCTATTACCGGGGATGCTGTTTGGTTACGCATTGTGCCTGATTGGAACTTTTGTCCTACTCAAGCGAATCCAGGATAAAGAGACTCAGATTTTTTACCTGATGTTGATTTTTTGGGCCCTGGCCATGCACGACGCCGTTCCGCTTGGCTACTTTTTGCATAATATCTTGCCATTCTGGTTTCGTGATATTCTAATGCATACCTCGTGGCCCTTAGCGATCGGGTTATTTTTACATTTTCTCTTAATTTTTCCTGTTAAAAACAAAACGTTCCAAAAATATCCTCAGCTTTCTCTCTTATTCATATATGCGCCTTTAGTTTTAATTGTACCTTATACCTTTGGCCTAATAAATCAATTAGAATGGACCGAAATACTTCTGCAGGTTGGCTGGGGCATTTGGCTTACCACTTATTTTACAATTGCCATGTGCATACTCGCGCGTTTTGTAAAACGCGCTCCTAACCCACACATTAAAAAGCAAACTGAAATCATGCTTTACGGGACTATGCTAAGTTTAGGTTTGCCTTTGCTGTTATTTTTTCTGCCCAAATTATTATTCGGCCAGTCCTTTCCTTATGCGGAATCCTCCGGAATTCTTATCATTCTATGGCCGGTGACCCTTGCCTACACCATCGTCAAACACCGGTTTATGAATATAGATTTTATCATTAAGCGCGGCGTGGGATACGCCCTCATTTCAGGCTTTGTGATCTCATTATATTTTTTACTTGTAATTGGTGTTGGGCAGCTCGTTTTGGACTTGAGCGGAACCAGAAGCCAAATTGTAACCATTTTGGCCACACTCTTTATTGCAGCCTTGTTTAATCCGGTTAAAAATAGAATCCAGAATTTTGTTGAACGTAAATTTTATCCAACACGGTTTACCTATATAGAGTCCATTCGATCTTTTGGGCATGAGCTCGTCAGTGTTCTGGATTTAGATAAAGTGCTGGAGAGGCTCACTTCGTTTCTTGCTGAAACCATTAAAATTAGTCTCGTTGCCATCTATTGGTACCACCCTGATGATGGCGAATTCAAGGCGCGCAAATTGAATGTGAACGGAGTTACCGAGCTGCCGGTGTTTACGGATGGAGACAAAGTTGTTAAAAAGTTAAAAAAGGAACAGCAGTTAGTAGACCTGTCGCCGCTAAAAACCGAACCGGATTTTCTATCGAGTGAAGAAACTGCAAAATGGAAACGCCTGCAAGGAGAGATGGTTCTACCCCTAATGTCAAAGGGCAATATGATTGGACTGCTTAGCATTGGCCCAAAAGAAGATGAACAGCCTTATTATAAAGAAGACATTGAGCTGCTTAAATCATTAAACGATCGTATCAACATTTCTTTGGACAATGCGCTGTTGACAGAGGAATTACGTGAACAGGATCGCATGAAAAAAGAACTGGAAGTAGCCCGGCGCATTCAGTTAAGTTCACTCCCTCAAACAGATCCCAAAGTACCCGGACTGGACATAAGCGGGATTTCAATCCCGGCCTTAGAGGTCGGAGGAGATTATTACGACTACATCGAGTTTACGGACGGTCGATTCGGAGTGGTAGTCGGCGATGTTTCGGGTAAAGGGACTTCTGCGGCGCTCTATATGTCACAACTGAAAGGTATTTTAAACACGGCTTCCCAATATCACCAATCGCTCAAAAAATTAATGGAGGAAGTCAACACCATAATCTTTCGCAGCATTGAGCAGCAATCATTTATTACTTTGATTTTTGGAGCGTTCGATCTAAAAAACCGGAAGTTCAATCTGGTTCGCGCCGGCCATTTACCGGTTCTATATTATAATGGGCAAACCCAATCATGTCGTCAACTCACCCCCGGTGGCATCGGCGTCGGCTTAGAAAATGGCAAAATCTTCAAATCCGAAATTAAGGAAGTTGCAGTGACTTTCAAATCGGGCGATATTTTTCTTTTTTACACAGATGGTGTCATTGAAGCTCGCAACCCCCGCGGTGATGAATTTGAAACAGAGCTATTGGAAGACTTAATCCGTGAAAACGGATCTGAAAGCGCTCTCTCGCTACGGGAAAACATCGTTCACAAAGTCAGGGAGTTTTCAGACAACACTTCACAAAGCGATGATATGACTTTGGTAGTCGTTAAAATCAAGTGATTTTTTTTAATTTTTTGGTTTAGTGAACTTCTGCCTTTCCCTTTTTATAACTAAAACCCACTGTTTCAAATCTTCAAAAATTATCTGAAACAATACAAGCTTGTGATTAGTTTGTCATTTGTTTATATTGCAGCACTTTTTTATTTTGCTTTTTCCATTTTGTCTATCTATTAATCCAAACAGGAGGAATTATGATTCATTCAAAACCCAAATCCTTGCGCTGGTTTTTCATAACCGGTTTACTTTTTTGTGTCCTTTCTTCAACACTTCAGGCAAAGGAAAACAAACTAACGCCGGAAATGATTGTTAATCTGAAACGTGTCTCTCAGGTGGCGATCGATCCTTCCGGGCAAAAAATTGCATTCGTTCTAAACGTTCCGCGCACTGAAAAAGACAAGCATGGCAGGTCTTATTCTGAAATTTGGCTTACAACAGTCGATGGTGAAAAACCAAAGCAATATACTTCTAAGCCTGGGCGGCCGAGTTCGGTGAGTTGGTCGCCGGATGGTAAGTGGATTACCTTTCTTTCCAAGCGTAAGAACCAGGATGAGCATACTCAGATTTATAAAATGCGCGTCGATGGTGGGGAGGCAGTAGCGCTGACTCACCATAAAAATTCAATCAGCAGTTATCACTGGTCGCCGGACGGCAAGTCGATCGCATTTGTATCGGCGGATCCTGCGAGCAAGGAAGAAAAAGAAGCTAAAAAAGCCGGCCGCGACTGGAAAGTTTACGATGAAAATTACAAACACCGCCGGCTCTGGATTCTTGATGTCGTCAAGGGTGAAACAAGTCAACCTTTTGAAAAGGATTTGAGCATTTGGAACCTTGTCTGGACCCCGGATAGCAAGGATCTTATCCTGCAAGCAACCGAAACCCCCTTAATCGATGATTCTTATGTCTTCCAAAAGATATATAAAACAGCGGCTTCCGGGGGAACTCCGCAAGTGCTCTGCACAACCGAAGGGAAACTGGGTCCGATGGCAGTTTCCCCGGACGGAAAGCAATTAGCATTTCTTGGCGCAGTTAGTTTAAACGATCCTTTGCCGCAAAGCCTGTTTATGGTTTCTTTGAGCGGTGGTACTCCGAAAAGTCTTACTGAAAATGTAAAAGCTAGCGGAACCTGGGTGGATTGGTTGAATAATAAAACTCTTGCACTCCTGTCAATTAAGGGTACACAAACCGTTCTCAGCCGTGTCAATGCGAGTGATGGCAATATAAAGGAAGTCATTGCAGACGGCCCTATTTTGCAAGGCATCGACATCGATCGAAAAAGCGGCCGCTTTGCAGCAATTGGTCACTCATTCAATCATCCCAACGAAGTCTACACAGGAAAATTGAATAGCAGCAAATTGGCTCGTCTCACCCATCACAACTCCGAGCTAGAATCGATTCGGTTTGCGCGGCAGGAAGTGATCGAATGGAAAGGTCCTGACGATTGGACAATCGAGGGGGTTCTAACTTATCCACTCGATTACAAGGAAGGTCAACGCTATCCGCTCGTGCTGCAAATTCACGGCGGGCCGGAAGGCGTCAGCTTGAATGGTTGGACGACACGGGCCAGCTATCCTGTGCAACTTTTAGCTGACCAGGGGTTTCTAGTTCTTCAGCCGAACTATCGCGGCAGCGGTGGACGCGGCGTTGCCTTCAGCAAAGGCGATCATGACGACCTTGGCGGTAAAGAATTCGACGACGTTCTTGCCGGAGTCGATGCCCTTATCCAGCGCGGTTTGGCCGACGGTGAAAGGGTGGGCACGGGCGGCTGGTCCTACGGTGGCTATTTTTCAGCGTGGGCCGCAACCCGCCACAGCGAACGTTTCAAGGCTTCTGTGGTTTCTGCGGGTCTAACCAACTGGATCTCTTTTGCCGGCACCACAGATATTCCCCATGAAATGTCCCTCGTACACTGGAATTCTTATTGGATGGATCAACGGGATTTGCACTGGGAGCGGTCCCCGGTTTATCATATCAATAAAGCGAAGACACCCACACTCATCGCGCACGGTTTGTCGGATGTTCGCGTTCATCCGGAGCAAAGCATTCAGTTGTACACTGCGCTGAAACTGAAAAAAGTGCCAACACAATTGGTTCTTTACCCCCGCCAGCCACATGGTCTGGTCGAACGCGCACACCAATTGGATTATATTAAGCGGGTAATAGAGTGGTTTAATAAATATTTGAAAATGGGCGGCACAAATTAAAGTACTTTCGAGATATATTTTTAGCCACGGAAAACAAGCGGCTGAAGGCGGTTTGGCTGTGCAGATTCCTGTAGTGGCCGCTTCGAAGTAGCAGAACTCGCCAGAGTTCTGGCTGAATTCCCGGAAAAGCTTAACCCGAAGTGTGGCCACTCCGGCTAAGAGTTATGAATGGGTTGATTTTCAGGAAAATAAACTTATGAACATCTTTTTCTCTTCACTACGACCCCGCCTTTTATACTTTACGATCTTTTTTCTTTTTTCCGCCGGCAACGGCATAAGCCAGGAGACACAGCAGGCAAATACAAAAAATGACAGTCTGATGGCGGTCGCCAGGGAAATAATGAAAGCAGCTCGCTATTGTGCGCTCATCACTGTTGACGAATCCGGGCAACCCTATGCAAGAACCATGGATCCGTTCTGGCCGGATGACGATATGGTCATCTGGTTTGGCACCAATCCAAACAGCCGTAAAGTGAAACATATTCTTCATGACTCAAGAGTTGTGCTATATTATTTTGATTCAGAAGCGTCCGGTTATGTCAGTATTACCGGGATCGCACGGCTTGTTAATGATGCGAAAGAAAAAGCTCTCCGATGGAAAAAAGAATGGCAAGCTTTCTACCCGGATCGAGACCGCAGTTATCTGCTTATTGCCGTCGAACCAAAGAAGCTTGAAGTTGTCAGTGAAAAACACAATATTACCGGTGATTTAAAGACCTGGACACCGCCTGCCATTAAGTTCAAATCTGCTGATTCAAAATCAGAGCAGAAGTAAAATAGGTTTGAGTGCATCTAGACGAATGACTTTTCATGACCCTTGACACCAACAAAGATTTCGAAGATCAGAAGTTCCATAATTTAAAAAACGCACAAGCGGATCTCAGATCAAAAACTTTTTCTCAGTGCACATTTGTAAATTGCGATTTCACCGAGAGCAACTTTACGGACAGTAAATTCACTGAGTGCGAATTTAATCAGAGCAATTTAAGCCTCGCTACGTTAGACGGCTGCAAATTGCAGGATGTTCGATTTTCGGAATCTAAGTTAGTCGGGGTCGATTTTACCAGATGTAATACGTTCTTATTTGAGATTAATTTTCACGGATGCGTGCTATCCGGCTGCAATTTTTCGAGCTTGAAATTGCCCGGCACATCATTTAAAGAATGCACGGTCAAGGAATGTGATTTTGTCGATGCCGATCTGACCGGGTCGAACTTTTTCAAATCAAATTTGAAAGGCAGCCTTTTCCACCATACCAATCTATCCGAAGTAAATTTAGTCGATGCCAGGGACTTTTCAATTAACCCGGAAACCAACAAACTGGAAAAAGCTAAGGTTTCGATTACCGAAGCGGTTGTCCTGATGGAATATTTGGGTCTTATCATTGAATAAGTAGCTATTCGTTTTATAATGTTTAGTAGCCATAGAGTACTGCAACCCCTCCTTCTAAGCTCAATTTGTGTATTCATTACAGGTCTTCAGGTAAGGATTTATTTTGCTCATTCGCCAGGGAGAGCCGCCAGCAGACGTATGTCGAAAAGATTCTGAAGCGGATGGAAGTTTCCGTGAAGGAGCGGACTTGACAAGCTGGGGGTATTGAGTAACTCGAAGACAAGCCCGAAACCCTAAAAGAGAGGAAACCATGAGTATTTCAAGGCGCGACTTTGTCAAACAGATTGGCTTTGGGATGGCCGCTGCCGGCCTGGCGGCACATAATCTTGCTTGTGCCGCGAACAGCGGCGGGGGCTCGGAGAAGCTGCTTGCCGCTAATCCGAAACATCCTGAGCCGGCACCTTTGGGATATGACCGTCTACCCCTAGAGTGGTACAAGAGTAATGTGGCCCGGTTAAAGGAGAGGGTCTCAGAGCAAGGTGTTGACGTAATTTTGTTGGAGAGTGACCACAACAAGGTCTATTTTACCGGCTGCTTTCGCGGCAGCGGAGAGCGCACGACATGGTCAATGTTTCCCGTTGCTGAAACAGACACGGTTTATTGGTTTTCACCCGGTATTGACCGGGATTTGATTAGTTCGTGGTGGTGCACGGAAAACGAGTACTATTTTTGTTATCCGCATGCCGAAGGTGGCTTCCCCAATCGCGGCGAGGTGCGGCAGGGGAAGCGAGTCGATCTGCACGAATGGGTATTCGAAAATCTGAAGAAGCGGGGCTACGGCAACAAGACCATCGGTACGGATATGCTCATGCATCCCGGCCTGACCAGGAAGATCCAGAAAATTCTCCCGGATGCGAAGTGGGTGGACATCTCCGACAGTTGTTTGCAGATGCGCATCAGAAAGACACCTGAGGAGATAGCTTTGACCCAACGGGCCTACAACTATTTCAGCAAAGTGCACGCCTTTGCGCGTGACTATATACTCGAACGCGGCACCGACGCAACTGACTTCGAGATCGGCCAGGCTCTGCAGGCCTATGGCATCAACTTGATGATGCAGGATGTGAAACGGGACGGTAAACCGCACACTGCCGTTGGTATGGAGGTGACGTCACACTATGTCCGGGCAGGCGTCTCCACCGCCTATCCCCACCCGAATCAGTTCTTCTATAATAAGGTCAGAAAGGGCGAGCCGCTCTATGTCAACACAGATATCAAGCTGGGCGGATATGGCGGCGAGGGGTATCGTAACTACTTGATTGCACCCTGGACTCCCGTGCAGGAAAAGATGTGGCAGGTGGTGGCCGAGAGTGTTCAAATCCAGGTCGAGGAATCCAGGCCCGGTGTTCGCTGCTCGGATGTGGCCTATAAGATCCACCAGCACCAGGTCAAAAACGGCATGCAGGATTACATCTACCACCGACCGGCTCATGGCAGCGGCCAGAACTTCCAGGGGCACCAGCCCCCTTATATCGCGCTCGGCGATTATACGGTGCTCGAAGAAGGCATGACCTTCAGCGTTGAACCGGGACTTTACGACTCGCAGAACGGAATCGGCATCAATCCAAGCGACAATCTGCTGGTTACCCAAGACGGCGGCCTGCTCATGAGCAGCGTGCCCTTCTCCAGGGAGTGGAGTTTCCTGACGCTGTGATAGCCATTCGGTCGTTTGAGATTTATTTGGATTTTAATTGTGCTTGATGTTTTTATGTACTTATTCAAAATTTTGTTAAATTACTTGCGTGCAGGCCGTTAGCAAACTTAAACTCAATTCTTCAAGGTAGACTTAATTTACGAAATAAAAATGAAAATCTAAACATGAGGTTATCTGCTTAAAACGGAAGATAAAAACATTTACCAAAACAAATAGAGCAACAATAAATAATTAAAATTATGGAGGAAAATAAAATGTCTGAATCTCAAAAGAGATCATGGACGCACTGGTTTGAAATTCCTGTGACAGATTTCGACAGAGCAAAAAAATTCTACGAGACAATTTTTTTAACCGAACTCTTTGTGAATGACTTTGGAAGTTTCAAAATGGGAATTTTTCCGCATAAAGACGTAGGTTGTGCCATTTTTTTTGGAGAATGGTACAAGCCAAGCAGCGATGGAAGTTTGGTGTACTTGGATGCCAACCCTGATTTGCAAGAAACTCTAAATAGAATAGAAAGTGCAGGTGGCAAGATTATACAAGAGAAAAAGCAAATTTCAGAGGAGCATGGCTTTATGGCACTCTTTATTGACAGTGAAGGAAACAGAATGGCTTTACATTCGATGGAATAAAACACAAATGCCCAATAAAGCATAAAAAGACATAGGATATATCATTCAGAGTTATGAAAACTTTAGGAAGTTTATTTTGAATTTTTTCTGGGGTTTCATTATCATTGTCTAAAATAACATAAGATTTTTTGCCCATCAAGGCATAAGTAATAATTGGACTGAATTGTTCAACTTTTGTTTTATCACCTACTGGTAAAAATAAAGTGCTTCTATCATCAATTGTATGCCCTAATGTTTTTGAAAATTCCTTTAGAACCAATTCGTCAGTTTTGCCTTCAACCATAACAACAGTCTTAGGTTCAAAGCTCATTGTTGGATCATAACCCAATGCTTCGTAAACCAAGCTCCTAATCCTTTCTGTAGAAACCCTCCTACTTTCTTTTTCAGCATCAACTAATTTATTTAATGGGAGGAATTTTGCATAACCATCCCTTTCCACTATTACTGTGGTTTCAGATTCTTGGCTCTTATACATGAAAACCATTGAATGAGTTGCAATAAGGATTTGTTTGCCTCTTTCAGTTTCTTCTCTTAAAAAATCATATAATAGCTTCTGAGCCCCAGGGTGTACGTGTAATTCTGGTTCATCTATAAACCAAATTGTGTTTTCATTGGAGGTTGCAATTTTCCATATTATAATGATAAGTTGATCAATCCCAGTTCCTACATATTCTAAGTAAATTGGATAGGAAATATTCTTCTTTTTTACTACTACCCTTAGTTGATTATTTACAAGTCGTTTTGGTCTAATGGTTTCTATGTCAGGGAATAGCCTAATACAGTATTTTTCTACCTGACTATATCTTTCAGGCTCATTCGTGAACATGGTGTCCATCAGGTTTATCAGATTCGCACCCCTAGGATCTACTTGAGATTCAGTTTGTATAGTGTTAACCTGAATTGTTTTTGTTGTTTCCCGCATTGAGCCTATATCCTTTAACATAGAAAGTAAATCTTGAAAAATTCTTCCTTGTAGAATTGTTGGACTTAAATTAGAAGGAAAATCAGGGGCACTAACTGGTATTGAATCTAGGTATTGATTTACATTGGTATTGTGTGGTATTGCGTTTCTCCCACCTACGATATTTTTAATCGAATATTGAGTACCGTCAGATATTTCAACTACAGATACATATTCTCCATTTGCATTGAGAATTTGCATGCGAGAAAGGGTAATTATATTTTCAAATTGTTTGTTTGCGTGTTTATTTCCATATACACGGATAGCTAGGAAAAGCTTGACTTTCTCAAGGAAATCGGTATTAAGCATAACATTATCTGCGTCAGATTCTTCTAATTGAAAGAAATGAGTAAGATAATTTTTCCTAGAAGTTTCAGAAATTTCAAACACTAATTCCAATTTTATGGTTTTAAATTCAAATTCATCTATACCACCTGAAATTATTTCAGAAGAAGTTGAAAGGATCTCATTTAATTGCTTTAATAGATTGATAGCTTCAAAGATACTAGTTTTACCTGAACTGTTTCTTCCAATGAAAGTATGTAAATCTGAAATGTCTTCTTGTAGGACATCTTGGAGATTTTTATAATTTTGAATGTGAAAATAACGTAATTTCATCCTTTGATCGGATCTTGTATGTCAAATTAAAACTTGTACAGGAACTTTCTAATTTTTAGGGTTTTTTTCAACTGAAACACTATCGCTGAATTTCAAATTTTCCTTCAATCCAATTTCATGGTGTGTTATTATTTCACCACAGAAATCGCATACAAATTCTCTTTCGCTATGTGATTCAGATGGAGAATCATCTGTACTACGTTTTCCTGTTAGTTTCAATTTTCCTTTTTTGCAAGATGGGCAAGGATCACCAGCTACTGTTTCAACTGTTTTACCATCGCAGTATTTACTATCCATTCTAGAAAAATACAAAGCCATTTTTTGAAATACTGGATCTTCTAGTGGATAAAATTTTGAATAAATTTCTAGAGGAACAAGACTAACACGAGCACCACAATGATCATCTTTTGTTTCATTCAATTTTGTACAGTTCTTTGACCCTGTTCCATAACCCTCCAAAATTTCATAGCAAATTTCGTTTGGTGGTTTAAGTTCATATTTCACTTTTACCTTAACGTGATCAAGATCATTCAAGTTCATATTCCACATTTCATTTGTTAAAATTGTAGAGTCAGTACGTTTCTCCACATCAACTTTTACACAATATCTGGAATACCTTTCTCGATATTTTTCAACTTCACTGTAATAATTGAATGCTTTAGAAAGAGGGCTTGCTCTGCCAGTTGAATAATGTTCTGTCATTATATCGATCCTATAGTACTTCTATCCTGATACTTATCACGATAAATTCTATCAAGGTCTGGTCTTTTCATAGGAATGTCGTGATCATCTACACGAACATATCCACTTTTGTTTCGAATAATATACGGTTTATCTTTTCCTTCTTTCACAGTTATCACTATAATTGGTCTGTTATCAAATTCTCGTTCTTCTATCATTACGTTGATGTTAGGTTCACACCTGCCTGAAATTATACCTCTAATTCTTTTCGATGTTTTATCAAAATCGTCGTAAAAACCTACTACCCTATCTTCATCATCAATACCTAACAAGATTACACCATCGTTTGTATTTGCAAAAGCGACAATAGTTTCAAGAAATTCATCATCTTTGTCTATATCTTGCTTAAATTCTACGTCTTGTCCTTCCCCTTTTGCTAAAAATGATTCTAGTTTTTCTGTGGAAGTCTTTACAATTATTCCTTGTTGCCTTTCAGTCATATAACTACCGTATAATCTGCTGTCTAGGTGATTTCCAGTTGCTTTTTCGAGAAGGTAAACATGAACTTCGTCTGGTGTAAATGGTGCGTCAAAAGTAACAATTCCATCTTTTCCTATTGCTACGTCATTAGAAGGAAAATTTTGTTTCTCACCCTTTTTACAGAAAAACTTTGTAATCATATCTTTAGAATTTAGTTCTCTTTCCTCAATGTTTACTTGTATGTGGCTATCAGCAATTTCCAGTGTTTTAATTCGTGCACTATAATCAGGTACAAGAAAAGTTATGCCTATAGGATTATTCACATTTGGCGAAGTGTTTAATCCAAGCAAAGATTGTGTTGCTTCAAAAACATTGGGATAAGCAGGATGATTTCCTGGAGTAACTAAAGGCTCGTATACACTATCTAAGTGAATTCTCAGAGCTGACGAATATTGAAAGAGCCAAAAAGACCAATCATTTGATTGATTGATATAATCTGTTTTGCTGGAAACATGATGAAAATTATTGCCAAAACTTCCATCAATTTTTATTCCTTTGAGATCTTTAATGTCAATCTGCTTTGAGGAAAAAGATTTTATCATTTGAGAAAATTCATCCAGTTCTAAAATGCGAGTTGCGAGGATAATTTTTCCGTAATCATGGGTGATTTCTTCTTCAATTTTATCAGATTTATGTGGAAAGTCAATTCGTGCGTCATAGATGAAAGACGAGTTTTCTTGCTTTGCGATTACAGCTTTGATTACTACTTTATCATACCATTTTGAATTTTCATTTATTTTTTTGAGCATGAATTGACAAGGATCTTTTTCAGTAATCGATTCATTCATGGGTTTAATCACTACTTTGAGCTTGTATTATTTCATTTGCCTATCCCGTTTTGGTTCAAAAAATTTACTGTTTTGTGATCACAAAATGTTCCATTTTTGGTTCAAAACGTGATCACAATTTGGTTCAAAAAATGTTACAGTTTGGATTCACAAAAATTTTTTGAAAAACTATCATTGGATAGGCACGATTTATGATAGAAAGTATCACATAACTAAAAAAAATGTCTTAGTGCGGATCTAGAATCCTTTGAATGAGTATCAATTTCAAGAACTAAATTTCCTGTTTATGGTTTCTTCCTTCTAACGTACCTTGTTTTACCGTCTTTGAATGTCTCGTAGGGGCCTTCAGATGAGCAATAGGGAATTAGCCATTTTTCTGCTGTTCGTGTTACGATGTCAAGTTTCAACGCAATGGAAGCAACCAAATCAGAATAATCAACTCCTTTGGGTGACTTATCCAGTCTACCTTCCACATACGGCATAAGCAATGGTTTTTGCTTTCTATTAACATCCAGAGAACTGACATACTCCAAGTCAATCTTTTCCACCACCACATCTTCATCTTCTTCCTTACCCTCTCCCTCTCTCCTGTCGAGTGGTTTTCTTTCCTTGATCCTTGGATTCTTCAAGTAATTGCATCTATAGCAAAGTAATTGCAACTTGCTGAGGTCACTATAGTCTCCCTGATTGTCGATACGGTGTATGATTAGTTTTTTTACTTCATTTGGTGGCTTTCTACCACACTTGTTGCACTTTTCATCATCCCTAGCAACAAGTTGTGGGTATTTTTCTTTGCGTTGTCGTGCGTTAAGTCTAGTCAATTCTTCGAACACTTACTACAAATACATCTGATTTCGAAAACCAATCCTGTGGCTCTATCTAACCTTTGTTGTTTTGGGATGTGATTTTTGCAGTTATTTACTGCACAGTAACCGCAAATTATCTCGATTGGTATGTGCAATCTTTACAATAGTTTCAAAAATTTCTATGCGTGAATTTATTCATTTTTTGATTTTTTCTTTCATTTTGTTTTCCAAATTACTTTTTGTTTGTAGTGAATGACCAAATTTTGATCATTGAAGTTACTGAGAACGGATCTACCGTTCAGTGGTTTCATAGCGTTGTCTGTCGTTTGTAAAATAATCCGATCAGACTTTGCTGTTGATTCAGGTAATGTTTTCACCTACCATCGCGATAATCAAATACTCATTATATTTAACAACTCTTCTTTTTCGTGTTTTTTTGTTCAAAAAAATCAAAAATGTACGTTTTTTCAATAGCTGTTTTTGTCAAAGTCCGCAAGAATGAGAGTTTGAGGTTTAGTTCTTTTTTCTTTTATGAGGACATACGAGATAAACAAATTTTGTCGAATTACAATTCCAACACAACACTTGATAACCAGATGGATAATTATTCCGTTTAAGATAAGAATAAAGAGCATTTCCTCTTCTATTGTCAACTTTATTTCCTATTTTTCTGCCAGAAACATGATCAATACACAAAAAATCTAAACTAGTGTTTTCACCACAGCAATTACAGCAGGGTTTATTTGTTTTTAAAAGTTTTTTAGAATAAAATGTAAAAACTTCTCTTTTCAAATCTTGTAATTTCTTAGTGTGTCCACCTGTGGTTAAACGTCTTCTTTTTGCCTTTAATCCAGCTTGTTTACTTCTTTTTTTCTTTTCACGCTGTTGTCTTGTATGAACGGCTTTTTTTGCAATCTTACTAAGTTGTTGAAAAGATTTCTTTTTAGTCATAAATTTTCTAGATCAGACTAAGAATTAAGAATTTTCAGGATTAACAGTTCGTATCAAATGTAATTTTAAGAATTTTCAAAGTCCGTGTCTTTTAGTATAGTTTTGAGAGAAACTCTTTTTTTTGGCATAATGCCTATCGATTTTATTCTTGTTTTTCTTATCTACTTTATAGTGACAGCTAGGACATATCTCCACTGTCCAAGCCAATGGTTTAGAATTGTCATAATGTAGATGGTGAAGAACTGTTCTTGACGTCTCTCCTTTCTTATCTGATTTTTTACAGAAATGACATTCACCTGTTCTAATGTTCATATCATATACAATGCTCTTGCCTCGATACTTTTGACGCTTGTATTTGTAGAAGTCTTGATTAGCTATTAGTTCAGTCTTTGAAGGAAATATCCTCTTAGGTTCTCTCCAGTTACCATTCTCGGTTCTGTAGCTCATTTCATGAGTATAACATTCTAAAAATTAAGAATAACTATGCCAGAATACTGACTGCTTCTAGTATGGTTCTTCACTAAGGGTTATCAAATAGTAACGGACTTTGACATTTTCTTAACTTAAACTAAGAATTAAGAATTTTCAGACTTTGGATTATGATTTTTACAAAAATAATGTATTCTAGTTACGCCCTTCGCTTCGTCCCATGTAATACATTGAGAAGCTGGCTCACCGCATCTTTCACAGACATTCATA
>JADFPY010000031.1 GCA_022562085.1 candidate division KSB1 bacterium
CTAAAGGGAGTAAAGGAACTGTTGTCAAAGCACTTGAAGATACAGAAGATAGGTGGGTTGTACGCGTTGAATGGCTTTTTCCCAAACGTATATTTTTCATGGATGTAATGTTCGGAGATGTGTCTCTTAACTTATTTAAGAGAGTTAGACCTGTTAGGGATGATTTTTGTAAATCCGAATATGAGAAACTTTTAACTATAACTTAAAGCAAATTGAGTTTAGTTTAAAACTTCGGTTCGATGAAGGAGACATTAACCATGTCTCCTTTTTTTAATTCCAAAAACTGCTTTTAATTTTGGTTTAAATTCCATATATTCAGCCTGATTTTCATGATTTGAAAACGCATGAAAATAATAAATATTGACAATAACAGCATCGCCGAAGAGGTTGGGTTGCAAGTTGGCGACAGCGTCGTTAAAATAAACGGCAATCCCGTTCGAGACATTCTTGACTACCGGTTTTTAATCGCCGAAGAAGAGGTCGAATTGGAAGTACTTCGTGCCGGGCAAAAAATGTTTTATGAAATCGAAAAAGATTATGACGACCCGTTAGGCTTAGGTTTCGAAGAAATCCAAATTCGGCATTGCGGCAACGACTGCCCATTTTGTTTTGTTGACCAAAACCCGGCCGGGATGCGCCAGTCAATGTACTTTCGCGACGAAGATTTCCGGTTGTCGTTTTTATCGGGGCACTATGTGACCCTAACCAATCTGTCAAAAAAAGATATGGACCGCATCGTTTGGCAGCGTCTCACTCCAATCTTCGTTTCGGTTCATGCAACCGAACCTGAAATACGAAAATTTCTTTTCGGAATTGAGCACGACGATCGCCTTTTCGAAAAGCTGGAATTTTTAACGGGCAATGACATCGAAATTCATACCCAAATAGTACTCTGTCCTGAAATCAACGATGGCCCGGTTTTAAAGAAAACAATTTGGGATTTGGCGCGATTTTTACCAAATCTCAGATCCGTTTCGATTGTTCCGGTCGGTTTAACAAAACATCGAAGGGGTTTAAAAAAACTGACGCCGGTCACAAAAGATTATGCGGTGGAACATCTTGAAATTGCTGACAACTACGCCGCTGATTTTCTCAAAAGAACAGGAGAACATTTTGTTTATATCGCCGACGAGTTTTATATTATGGCAGGCAAAACCCTTCCTCCTGCTGAACGGTACGACGGGTTTTATCAAAAAGAAAATGGCGTGGGCATGGTGCGTTACTTACTCGACGAATTTGAGAAGCAAAAAGCCGGTTTCCCCGCAAAATTGCAAAAACCTTTTAAAGCAACGTTCGTAACGGCCACATTGGCCGGTGGATTTATGAAGCAGACGATCCTCCCTGCTTTGGAGAAGGTGAAAAATTTTCGAACTCAACTCGAAGTTGTTGAAAATCAGTTTTACGGCTCAAGTATTCGCATTACCGGTCTCTTAACGGCTCAAGACATTTTTCGTCAGCTTTCGAAGCGGGACCTGGGAGATAAAGTCTATCTTCCGGCGAATTGTTTAAAAGACAACTCGATTTTTCTCGATGATTGGACGGTTGATAAATTAAGCTCAAAATTAAATTGTCCGGTCGAGCCGCTGGATGATTTTTCAAGCATTTTTGAAAATGGAAATTAATTTGAAATGCTGCGACCTGTAGTGGCCATAATCGGTAGACCTAACGTTGGCAAGTCTACTTTATTTAATCGGATTGTTGGCAGCAGAGATGCCATCGTCGATGGTCAACCCGGAGTAACCCGCGACCTCAAATATGCTGAAACTGATTGGGCAGGAAAAGATTTTACCCTGATGGACACGGGCGGCTATTTGCCGGGCAGCGAGGATAAAATTGAAAGAGCAGTATTCGAGCAGGTGCAGGACGCAATTCACCAGGCCGATCTGGTGGTGTTTTTACTCGACGCCCAAACAGGCCCGACCGGTTTAGATGAAGAAATCGCTCAACTTTTAAAAAAGAGCGGTCGGGAAGTTTTAGTCACAATTAATAAAGTAGATAAAGAATCTGATGAGGTAAATTGTGCCGAGTTTTACCGCTTAGGCTTAGGGCAGCCTGTTTCCGTTTCAGCGATGCACAGCCGAAAAGTTGGAGACTTCCTGGATGCTGTTATTTCTTGTCCATCGATTTCTAAACCCTCGGCGCCGCCAAAAGACAAACCCCTGATCTCACTGGCAGTGGTGGGGCGTCCTAATGTGGGTAAATCGTCTTTTATCAATGCGCTGTTTGGAGAGGAAAAACTAATCGTCACGGACGTCCCCGGGACCACTCGAGATTCGATTGATACAGTATTTAAATACCATGGTCAGGAATTTTTGCTTATCGATACTGCCGGGCTTAGAAAAAAGGCAAAAGTCAGAGATTCGCTGGAATATTACAGCACGGTTCGAAGTCTGCGGAGTATCCAACGCTGTGATGTGGCCATCGTGATTCTTGATGCTACCGCAGGCATGGAATTACAAGACATGAGAATTTTGCAAGAGGCGATCAATTTAAACAAGGGAATAATTTTGGCCGTCAATAAATGGGACTTAATTAAAAAGGAAACGAATACAGCAAAAGAGTACGAGGACGAGATCAAAGACAGCCTGAAGAATGCTAATTTTTTACCTATTCTTTTTATCTCGGCTTTAACCAAACAACGCATTTTCAAAGTTATCGATATTGCAAAATCAGTAAATGAAGAACGGGGAAAAACAATTAAAACCGCTGTATTAAATAAATTCCTGATTGAAGTGACTAAGCGCTATGCGCCGCCTTCAATGAACCAACGCGAGGTCAAGATTAAATATTGTACCCAGGTAAAATCCCGTCCCCCCGTATTTTCTTTTTTCGTAAATGAGCCCAAGGCAATTAAAGCAAATTATCGTTCTTATCTTGAAAATCAACTACGGCAAAAATTCGGATTTTTCGGCGTTCCGCTTTCGTTGGTGTTTCGCAAAAAGTAACTATTCAGCGCCGAAGCTATCACCCCGTTGTCTTTCTGAGCACAAATTCCGAATTTGTGCTAATCGCAACTGGCGCTGATGTGCGAAGAATCTCTTTCCGGGTTCGCGAGATGCTTCGCGCAGATACTTCGGGCGAGATGCCGGGGATTTGTGAATTTGCACTCAGCATGACGGTTAAAGCCGAATAGTTACAGCAAAAAAGTGAGTAAATGATGAAATCTATTAAAGTCAGCACCACCGGTTTTTTAATTCTGTTTTTATCTCTTCTGACAACTGAAATTTTTTCCCAGCAAATATTCACGACCGGAAGAACAATAAATTATACGGAACAAGAATTACAGAACCTGTTTCTGGGAGCTTTAGCTACATTATCCGAAGAAAAAATTCCTTTGGAATATCGTTCACTGGTTGCCGGCGAACCTAAACTCAAATGCCCCACTTTTCTTTTGCTTGAGGTAAAACGAAATCTTGACTTATTCTCTCCGGATCAGCAATCTATTTTAAAGCAAATTTTCGTTCGACCGCAACTTCCTTTGAACTATGTTAACGCAACAGGCCAATTTAAAATTCATTATGCAACCAGTGGCCGGGATTCCGTTTCGGCGGTTGATAGTGACAGCAATGGAATCCCCGACTTTGTCGAAGAAGTTGCTGCATCTTTGGAACTATCGTTCCGGATACAAGTGAATGATTTAAGATACCGGGAGCCTCCTGACGACGCCGGAGTGGACGGTCCTGAATATGATGTCTATATTCAATCTTTAGGGAATGGCGTTTACGGCGAAACATTTGCCGAAGAGGAAGTGGCGGGGACGGCGCGGAATGATTTCCGAAGCTATTTCAGGATCGATAACGATTTCAATAACGGCCATTTTACCAGTGGGGTTCCGGGAGCTCAGGTGACGATAGCTCATGAATACTTGCATGCCATCCAGTTTGGCTACAGAACTTTCGAGACGAATGACGAAATATTTTATTACGAATTGTCTTCTATTTGGATGGAAGATGTAGTTTACGATGACGTCAACGATTACTACCAATATCTGCCCGGCTATTTTCAACTAAGAAATTCTCCCTTCAATCAATTCACCGAAGGTAATTTTGGCGAAGCCATTTGGAATCACTTTTTAGAGCAAAAATTCGAAGATCGTGCCCTTCTGCGCCGCCCCTGGGAAATCATGGAATCGAATATTCTTGCAATGGAGGCCATTGACCGATCCTTGAGAGAAAGAGGCAGCACCTTTGCGGATGAGCTTGCAGAGTTTGCGGTTTGGAATTATTTTACCGGAGACCGTGCCGATCCGGATAATTTTTATGAGGAAAGCGAGTCTTATCCCAAAGTCTCACTCGCTGATAGTTTTGGACTTGCCGATTTGCAGTCGGTTACTGGCTCAAGCAGGGCTTCAACATTCAAATATTATAAATTTAAGCTGATGAATTCCGGCTCCATTTCGCTAACCGGGAGCGCCGAAAATCCGAGAAATTGGAAACTCCGCGTCATTATAGATCAACCAGACGGAAATGTCGATGTACTCAGATACGACTACGAAGAGATCTCAAATGGCGTCATTACGAACTGCTTTCAATTTGATTCCGAGGTTATAGTTATTCCAATTCACACTTTAGTTTTGGATGGAGATGACCTGCCATTGTTGTCAACAACTATGTCAAGTTTTGAATTTGAAATTAAAAATGAACCCGGAGAATGTTCAGATCCGCAAGGCATTTCCGAAATTTACCCCAACCCTTTTTTGATAAAACAGCATGGAGAAATTTTCTTTAGATTTGGGACAGTCAGTTTAACAGATTTCGAGGTCCAGATTTTTACCTCAGATGGGAGGGTACTCAAGACGTCTAACCTTACTGATGGTACTGATGCACTGACGCCGTCAAGCTTTACCTGGGATGGTCGGGATAATAACAATGAAATGGTTGCTTCCGGGATTTATATTTTTCAACTAAAACAGGATGGTTTTCATCAGTTTAAGAAATTTGCCGTAATCCACGAATAATTTGGAGTTTACCTTAACTATTGACTTTTGTCCTAATTTTTCTTATAATTGGAGGCTTTTGAAAATTCCTAAAATTTTCAGGGAGGGATTATTTTGACCAAAGGAAATATTATAAATATTGTGGCAGAGGGGACCGGGCTCACAAAGTTAGAGACCGGCGCGGTTGTGGATGGGTTTCTTGCTACGATAGGCTATGCCTTACAAACTGGCGATACGGTTACAATCCGTGGGTTTGGAAGCTTTCGTACAGTGCATCGCCGTGAGAGGGTTTCAACAAATCCCAAGACTGGCAAACCAATGCACGTACCCGACAGAATTGCTCCGGTATTTAAAGCATCGATTGACTTGAAGAAATTAGTAAATAAAAACCAAACGTTTGAATAGATTGGAGGTGAAAAAGTTTGCCCAGCGGTAAAAAGAGAAAGCGACATAAAATAGCCACACATAAAAGGAAAAAAAGGCTTAGAAAAAACCGACATAAGAAAAAAGTAAAGTAAGATAAATTAGTTCAAACCTTTGAATCCCCTCCCGACACCTGTTTTTATCCACAAAATCTTTCTGTTCTTTAACGTCGGGTGGGGAGTAACAAGAATTGTCTAAATTGGCCTGCCTTTTATTTTTCACCAATTTTATTTTCGCACCGATGACACAACTAAGCTTTGAAGATTTCTTAGTTGAGGATAAGTACCTCACGGTCACAGATCTTACCAAGGAAATTAGGTATCTGCTGGAATCGACCTTTAGAGAGATTTGGGTTGAGGGTGAGATTTCTAATTTCAATCACCATTCCAGCGGGCATATGTATTTTTCCTTGAAAGACGAAAATGCACAGATTTCATGTGCCATGTGGAGACGGCGAAATCATGAGCTGTTTTTCACGCCTGGTGACGGCATGAAAGTTGTCCTGAATGCCCGGTTGACCGTTTATGAAAAGCGTGGGAATTACCAACTCGATGTGCTGCAAATAAAGCCCGCAGGTTTAGGGGAGCTGCAATTGGCCTTCGAACAACTCAAAGGTCATCTTCGCGATGAGGGCTTGTTTTCTGAGGAATACAAGAAACCGATTCCGCTTTACCCGGAAAAGGTTGGCATTGTTACTTCGCCAACCGGCGCCGCGATCAAAGATTTAGTAGCAGTTTTACGCAGGCGTTTTCCCGGAATAAAGATTATCTTAAATCCGGTACGCGTGCAAGGCGAGGGGGCTGCAGCGGAAATTGTTCGGGCTATTGATGAATTGAATGAATACGGTCAGGTTGACGTTTTAATTGTAGGGCGCGGCGGTGGGTCCTTGGAGGATTTGTGGGCCTTCAATGAGGAAAGTGTGGCACGAGCGGTTTTCCGTTCGCAGATTCCGGTGGTTTCAGCAGTCGGACATGAAGTTGATTTTAGCATCTGCGATTTTGTCGCTGATTTGCGGGCGCCTACGCCTTCTGCAGCGGCGGAGCTGGTTGTTCAGAATAAGGATGGAATAACAGCGAGACTTAATCAAATGCTCGAATTCATGTCCGGTTCTATTTTGGATAGAATAAAGTATCAAAGAGAAAAAGTCAAAAACATGAAAAACAGTTATGCCTTTCGCCAGCCTCGGGATTTAGTCATTCAGTACCATCAGCGACTGGACGAAATCAATCGGAGCCTAAGAAAATCAATGAACCACAAAGTTGATTTGAGCAAGGAGTTGCTTAAGGGTCTGAGCAAAAGACTCGGACTTCTTGAACACAATAATGTTCTGAAGCGCGGCTATAGCCTCACCTTTCGCCGCTCAGATGGCAAGCTCATCTCGAAGGCCGATGAACTGGAAAAGAAAGACGAAATTGAAGTCAATTTTTATCAGGGCAAAGTATTTGGGACTGTGAATGAGGTGGTGGGTTAAAAAATCTTCTGCAAAAAAGTTAATAAGGATTGAATGCCAAAAAAGACTTTTGAACAAGCTATCAAACGATTGGAAGAAATCGTTGCTGAATTAGAGGAGGGAAATTTACCTCTCGAGGAATCGCTCAAGATTTATGAAGAAGGGGTGGAGTTAACCAAATTTTGTTCTACCAAACTCAACGAAACCGAGGATAAGATCAAAACGCTTGTGAAAACCGGTGCTGACTTCAAATTGAAATCTACTGATATTTAAAATACGCGTTTTGCCATTAGTTTTGGCCTTTGGCTTTTAATTCTTGAGATTTAGGTCGTGTCCCGACTTATTCGGGATTGAATTTTATTTAGCTAAAAGCTAATCGCCGCAAGCCAATCGCTCAATTTAGGTGATATTAAAATGGGCATAGAGAGCACAAAGAATTATAAATAGAGAAATGATTTTAGGACTTACAGGAAATATCGATAAAGCGAGTGTCAAACCGCTCGTTACAAAATTTGTTAAATGGCTTCAGAAATCCGGGGCAGATTTTATAGTAGAGAATGAACTCGCCGAGCACTTAATCCTGCCAAAAGAGTCCTGTCCTCGCTCTAGCCTTAAGAATTTTTTCGAAAAATGCCAAATGGTAATTTCGTTTGGTGGCGATGGAACCATTCTTTCCACGGCCCGAGCCATCGGAGATTCAGGGGTGCCTATTTTGGGAGTGAAAATGGGCGGGATGGGCTTCTTAGCGGAGCTGACTCCCGAGGAGCTTTACGCCAGCATGGAAGAGATCTTAAAGGGACATTATCAAATCGTCAAAAGAATGGTGCTCCAAGTTGAAGTTGAAGGAGAAAAGACAACTCGGTATCATGCTTTAAATGACCTGGTTTTTGACAAAGGCGCGGTTTCCCGGGTCATACATATTAAGACGTTTATCGACGATGAGTTCCTGAATACTTATATTTCTGATGGTTTAATAATCTCGACGCCAACGGGATCCACTGCTTATTCGTTGGCCGCTGGCGGGCCTATTTTGCTACCCTCGATGAATGCGATAATTATCAATCCGATTAGTCCTCACACATTGGGAGCCAGACCGGTAGTAATTCCTGATGACAAAGTGGTTAAAATTAAGATTGAGTACGCCCCGCAAAACGTTTTGTTAAGCGCAGACGGTCAGGTCAGTAAAGAGTTAAAACAAGGACAGACTGCGACCATTCAAAAGGCAGATTATCAAATTAAATTGGTTTCCTACCGCGGGCGTAGTTTTTATGATGTGCTGCGAGCAAAACTCAACTGGGGAGAGGATATTCGTGAAAGTTAGATGGCTTAGGTAAAAACAAGTATCAGATAAATCATCTTAAAGAAGAAAATAATAAACACAAACAGCATTCTGAGACTTAAATGAAAGGATATGTTATGGAAGAAAAACAACAAGTGAAAAAGAAGCTTCGCACATTGATGATCATTATGGTTGTTATTATCATTCCTGGTCTAGTACGCACAATCAATTCTTCTGCTTTTGAATCAGTGCGTTCCGTGGATATGTGATGTTGTTTGGTGCAGGCATGGCGACCGGTGTCTTAGTAGCTCCAGCAAGAAAACTACTCCCGTCTAATAAAAGATGACCAATAAATCAGGAAATTGCGCCATCCAACAATTCAATCAACCTGACGCCAAACGTCGGGTCTGATGGGTATGTTTAAGTTTTTCAAATGTTTGGCACATGTTATTTCGGTCGTTAGATTGTAAATTTACCACTTTAAAGAACTGAAATCGCTTGACTTCCTTACCCAAATTTAATATATTCTTGCTGTTTTATACGTTTATTTACCCACCGGTTTTTACTTTCTCAACGATCTTAAATATTTTGGGAATAGAATAAAGTTGTGGTCAGTTTTAATTTATTTTAGTTGCTTTCAATTATTTCTAATAAATGGTTAATACAATTAATGTCTGGAAATGAAGTTGCGTTGCTTGTTTTTTACGGTGTCGGGATTTCCATATTAGCACTATTCGGAATCCACAAGTATTTTTTGTTATATTTGTTTTGGAAGTACAAGAAACACCCCACATTTAAACCGGGTAAATTTGAATCTCTTCCCAGAGTTACAGTACAATTACCGATTTATAATGAAAAATATGTGGTAGAAAGACTTATCGCCACTGTTTGCAAATTGGACTATCCCAAGCATCTCCTGGAAATTCAGGTACTGGACGATTCTACAGACGAAACTCGGAATATGGCCAGGAATTTGACTCAAGAGTTTAGAAATCGTGGAGTCGATATCAAACACATTCACAGGAGTAATCGAATCGGTTTTAAAGCAGGAGCGCTTGCGGAAGGATTAAAAAAAGCAACGGGAGACTTTGTTGCCATTTTTGACGCTGATTTCGTGCCAAAACCAGATTTCCTAAAGAAAACCATCCCGTACTTTGTTAACGAAAAAATCGGCATGGTTCAGGCACGATGGGGACATATCAATCAGAATTACTCGGTGCTTACTCAAATTCAGTCGGTGTTTCTGGATGGACATTTCATTATCGAGCATACTGCGCGGAATCGTTCCGGAAGATTTTTTAACTTTAATGGTACCGCGGGGGTTTGGCGGAAGAAGGCCATCGAATCTTCCGGTGGGTGGCAGCATGATACTCTTACTGAAGATCTGGATTTAAGTTATCGTGCGCAACTTAACGGTTGGAAATTTGTCTACCTCCCGGATGTCATTGCTCCTGCTGAGCTTCCCGTACAGATGAACGCCTATAAACTTCAGCAGCACCGCTGGGCCAAAGGTTCAGTGCAAACAGCGAAAAAATTGCTGCCAAGAATTGTGAAAAGCGATTTGCCCCTTAAAGTCAAATGGGAAGCCTGCATTCATCTGGTTGGTAATTTTAGTTATTTACTTATGACCATCCCGGCGATTTTTATCGTACCAATTTCCATTATGCTGTTTAACTTTAAGATGTATAAATTTTTACCTATTTATTTATTACTTTTCTTTTCAGCCACTGTTTCGGTTTTCCTGTTTTACCTCGTTTGTCAGTGGGAAATTTATCCGAATTGGCGGCAGAGGATAAAATATATTCCAGCGACTATTGCTTTCGCCATCGGACTTTCACTCAATAACAGCAAAGCTGTCCTCGAAGCCCTTTTTAATTTTAAAACAGATTTCAAGCGGACCCCAAAGTTTCGAATTGAATCGAAAGATGACAATTGGAGTAACAAAATTTACAGTACTGAAAGGAATCTCCTTCCGTTTTTAGAAATAATACTTGGGCTCTACTTTACGTTCAGCATCGTTTATGCACTGGTCAATAAAATTTATATGTCAATTCCGTTCTTTGCACTGTTCCAGTTCGGTTTTTTGTATATTGCCTTCTTGTCTTTTCTGCAGTTGCACAAAGAGCGTGTAGAAAATAAAAAAGCATTGCTGATGAACTGGATAGCGCGTCAACCTCCATCGCCCGAGACAAGAGTTCCTCCGGTTGTCGAGGCTACCGCATTGTCAGCGGAAAAATAACAAAAGAAATTAAAAGTCGATTTTAAATGATAGACTGAGGAGTCTTAAATATGTCAAAACCAATAACATTGACAGATGATAATTTTGATTCAGAAGTTATAAACTCTGAATTACCGGTTTTAGTAGATTTTTGGGCAGAATGGTGCGGTCCCTGTAAAATGATTGCTCCTTCAGTTGAGGAATTAGCCGCTGAATTTGAAGGTCGGGCAAAAATCGGCAAGCTGGATATAGACAACAATCAAATTACAGCCGGCAAGTTTGGGGTCCGCAGCATTCCTTCTTTACTGATTTTTAAAGGCGGAGAAGTGGTCGATCAAATTGTTGGTGCGGTCCCCAAGAATCAGCTTCAATCGAAATTAGAAGCTGCCCTTTAAGTAAATTAAACAAAATTTTAAAGGCACTTGAGTTATTCAGGTGCCTTATTTTTTTACCAAAACTATGAACCAAATGAAGTACGATGTCCTTGTCGCTGGTGGAGGGCCGGCTGGTTTGTCTGCAGCTTTCACGGCAGCGAAGTCAGGTGCAAAAGTAGCGGTATTTGAAAAAAGCAAGGAGATCGGCTACCCGGTTCATACAAGCGGCGGCAGCTGGATCGATGAACTAAGAAAGTTAGATATCCCCGACCGATTTATGCACCCGATTCAGGAAGGGGTTTTTATCTCACCAAAGGAACAGGCTGCCTTTAGATTTGAAACTCCACCGAGCTGTATTTTAGACATTCGCGGTTTGTACCAATACCTGGCCGAAATTGCTTCGGCTGAAGGTACAGAAATTATTGTTGATTCAACCGTTGTTGAACCACACTACAAAACGAATAAGATAAGCGGTTTAAAAGTCCGCAAAAAAGCAGGCGAATATCTGTTCGAGGCGCCTTTAGTGATCGATGCCAGTGGCGCTGCTAGCGTAATCGCCCGTAAAGTCGGCTTATCGAATGGCTTTAGTAAATTAGGTATTGGCGCAGAATATGATTTGTTTGCCCCTCACTGGCCTCAAAATAAAGTGGCCTTCCTTTTTGGCAACCAGGTGGCACCTGCGGGATATGCCTGGATTTTTCCACATCCAGATCACAGAATTCGTTTAGGAGTCGGTGTTGTAAATTCTGAGAATAAAATCGACCCACGAAGATATTTGGATAAGCTTCTTAAGGACGCCAGTTTATTTAAACATGAGCTTTCTCAGGTCAGTCAAATAGAATATCACACCGGGTTAATCCCCGGTGAAATCTACCTGAAAAAAACCGCAACCGACGGTGTTTTGGTGGTGGGAGACGCCGGGGGCTTGGTTTCAACTTTGCTGGGTGAGGGAATTCGTTTTGCAATTGACATCGGTCGCATGGCTGGAGAAGTGGCTGGGGAAGCGGTTCAAAAAAAGCGATTTGAGGCAAGGTTTCTCAGTAAATACGAGGCGTTGTGGAAAAAGAAATACAAGCGGATTTTTCAAATTGGTGAGCTCATCAACAAACGGTTGGTGAGTTATTCGGATGAGCAGTGGGATGCCAGAATTAAGGTTTTGGCTAAATTGGACAGCGCACTGATCCCAAACCTTTTAAAGGGTGAATATAGTCTCAAATTATTACTTAGGCTGTCACATTCTGTTCCAGGTTTTTTTAGGAAAACAGCCTCGACTGCGTTAAAATCTATTTTGAAAAACACTTGATTTTGGCAAAAGGAATTCATAGTTTTAAGCATAAATCTTACCCAATATCACTTTTTGAATGAAAAATAACACCCATAACTTTGCCATTGTTGGTTAGCCATGAAACTGTGACCAACAGTGGCATTTTTGTGTTAAGCCTTTCTGGTTTTAATTAGGAGAGAGCATAAATGTATGCAGTTATAATGGCCGGTGGGTTAGGGACGAGATTTTGGCCCAAAAGCCGTGAAAAACATCCCAAGCAGCTTTTAAATATTTATGGGAAAAAAACATTAATCCAGAATACAGTCGATAGATTAAGACCGTTAGTTCCCGATGAGCGTTTGTTTGTGGTTTCTACTCGAAGCCAATTAAAAGAAATAAAAAACCAACTTCCATTTATCCCCCCAAAGAATTACATTATCGAACCAAAGGGCAAAAATACGGCTCCATGTATCGGACTCTCGGCATTGTTTCTGGAATACCTGGATCCCGAGAGCGTCATGGTTGTTTTGCCTGCAGATCATTTAATAACGAACAATAGATTATTTCATAAGACCATAAAAGTGGCCACCAAGATTGCAGCTGAAAGGGAGAGCCTGGTAACTATTGGCATAAAACCTTCTTACCCGGCCACGGGATATGGTTATGTTCAATTTAACGAAAAGCTTGAAAATGTTAACGGCGTGCAGCTCCTAAAAGTCAAAACATTTGCTGAAAAACCTAATTTTGAGACTGCCAAGAGATTCATAAAGAGTGGGGATTTTCTCTGGAACAGCGGAATTTTTATTTGGAAAACGCAAACGATTCTCAAAGAAATTGAGGAAAATATCCCACACTTGTACGATGGACTGCTTGAGATTAAAAAAGCGCTAGGAACGTCGAAACAAGATGAAACAATCGAGCGGGTTTATTGCCAGATCAAAAGTATCTCCATTGATTATGGTGTCATGGAACACGCGAAGGATGTTGCTGTTTTGAAAGGGGAGTTTGAGTGGAACGACCTGGGAACCTGGGATGAAGTCTACAAACTTCATAAAAAAGATAAAGATGAAAATGTTCTTATTGGCCGGCATATCATTAAAGATAGCAAAGGCTGCTTTATTGATGCTCCCAACAAATGTGTTGCAGTAGTTGGGCTCGATGATATTATGGTAGTGGAAACTGAAGACGCTATTCTTATTTGCCCGCGGGATCGCGCTCAAGATGTTAAAGATGTTGTTGAAATTGCAAAAAGAAAAAAGATGACTGAATATCTCTGAGGTACGGCAAAATGCATGATGACGATATATTACAAAGTTTCGAAAAACTTTTGACCGATTTAGAAGTTGAGTTGCGTTACGAAAAAGGTGACTTTCAGGGAGGTATCTATCGATACAAGGAAAAAAAACAGTTAATTCTCAATAAGAATCTTAGCTCCAACCAAAAGATTATGGTTATGGCAAATGAGCTAAAGGCAAATTTCGATTTAGACAATCTATATCTGGTCCCCGCTTTGAGAGAGGTCATCGGCAATGCAGGTCGTTTGGGGCAATAAAAACCACGCAAAAGAAGGAAAAGACAAACAGATGGAAGTCAAAGACTTGTTAGATTACTTTAGCCAAGATCTTTTTGTTTCAAAGCTGAAGGCCACGACAAAAGATGCGTCACTCGATGAATTGGCGGATCTGTTTGTTAAATCTAAAATAATCAGAAAGAAAAGCATCGTCTTGGAGATGCTGCGTAAAAGAGAAACTCTTGGCAGTACCGGAATTGGCAAGGGTGTGGCGATCCCGCACGGAAGGACCACGGCTGCCATGGACGTCAAGATTGCATTTGGAAAATCCGAGGAAGGAATGAACTTTGATTCAATCGATAAGAAACCGGTTAATCTTGTTTTCATGGTTTTAGCGCCGCCTCACGACGAAAATAATCGTTACCTGCCCATTTTAGGCAAATTGGTCGAAGTTTTAAGCGACCTTAAAAATAGAAATAAACTGAAGAAAGTGGAGACTTTTGATGAATTCATTCAGGTGTTCAATGGAGTTGAGTAGATGCTTAAACATTTAGAATTATTAGTCGCTCTACAAGACCTTGATGTTATGATAACGGATATCGACGAAGTCAAGAAGATCGGTTTTAAGGTTGCCGGAAAGGAGAAACTTGAGGAGGCACGGAGCGAATTGGTTAGAAAATTGAGTAAACCCCTGCTTTATAATTATGAAAATTTAACGAAGAGATATAAGCGAGCAATTGTACCAGTTAAGGACGATATTTGTTTGGGGTGTTTTATGCGGATTCCTACCTCACTTATTACTCGTGGCCGAAGCGATCAGGAGGTTATTAATTGCGAAGGGTGCGGCAGGGTACTTTATTGGTATGATTAATCAATATTTTTTTCGTACATTGCATATTTCTTATAAACTTTAGCGCCAATTCCTTCAAGCGCCCGGTTCATCAAAACATTATCTTCCAAAATCCAGGAAAACTCTCCTGAGGAATACCCTTTATTGATTCCCCGCATATAAGTTTCGTAATAAAATGCAGGTGCAAGGCCGCGTTTTTTTTGAAACTTATGACGAACCCCCAGTGTGATGACTCTCACCGCAGTGATTTTCTTTTTATTTAATAAGAGTTTAAAAATTCCGAATGGCAGCAATCTACCGTTGATGTTTTTCAATATTTGATTGTAATCTGGTAATGCAAGGGAGAATCCAGCAGGCTCGCCGTTGACTTCGGCAATGAAAACAATATCGGGATCGACCACTGGTTTCAAATCCTTGGCCATGTGCGTGAATTCCGCTTTCTCCATTGGAACAAACCCCCAATTGTTCTCCCAGGCATCATTGTAAATTTGCTGTATGATTTCCACCTCATTTTTAAAATCTTTCATATTTATGTTTCGGAAGCGAAGACTCTTATCCTGTAAAGTTTTTTTTGCAAAGTTGGTAAATCGTTCCGGCATTGGCGTGTCCTCATGAAGATAATATGCATAAAATTCTTTAACCTTATTGAGCCCGGACTCTTTTATGAAATTAAGATAGTATTTTGGATTGTATGTCATCATGATCGCCGGACTTAAATCAAATCCCTCGGTAAGAAAGCCGCAGGTATCGTTAGTGCTAAAATTCGTAGGGCCGCGAAACGAGGTCATGCCTTTTTCTTTGACCCAGGATTCGGCAGAGTTTAATAGTTCTTTTGCCGCCTCCGGTTCATTCATACATTCAAAGAATCCAAAAAATCCTGTTTTCTCGTTGTGAGTCTTATTGTGATTGTTATTTAGAATCGCGGCAACCCGGCCGACAACTTCGCCGTCCTTTTGCGCCAGAAATAACTCAGCGTCCGAGTGGGTGAAAAAGGGGTTTTTCTTTTTATTTAAAATTTTTTTCATATCAAGGATCAGGGGTGGCACCCAGTGGGGATCGTTTTTGTAGACTTTCCACGGCAGTTTGATAAACGCATTCAATTCTTTCTTGGTTTGGACAGTTTTGATTTCAATATTCATTTTAGAAAGTTTTTTAAATCTATTCTGACAAACAATAAATCAGGATGAGTTCCTTTTATTTCTTCCGTCTGATTTTTCAATCAAATGTGGAATGAAAAAGGTCGCAGCAACCAACCACGACCTCATTTCTTAAATTCAAATTATTCAGCCCTTTTTTCTAAAGCAACCCTAAATCTTTTCCTGTTTTCTCAAAGATATCAAGTACTTTATTTAAATCTTCATCCGTGTGGGTGGCCATGTAGCTGGTTCGAATCACTGATTGCCCAGGGGGCACGGCCGGGGGAACTGCGGGATTTGCAAACACGCCGTTTTCGAATAAACGCTTCCAGAACTTAAAAGTATCGAGCATCTCGCCGACCACAATTGGAATGATCGGGCTTTCCGAGCCACAAGTGTCGAATCCCATTTCATCGAATGCGGTTTTCATTTTGCGAACATTTTGCCAGAGCCTTTCTCGTCTTTCCGGTTCATCCTGAATAATTTTTAAAGCAGCCAGAACTGACGCCACAGAAGCTGGGGTCATACTTGCAGAGAAGATTAGCGGACGAGAATGGTGTTTTATATAGTCCAACACATCTGCTTTGCCGGAAATATAGCCGCCCAGAGAGGCGAACGATTTACTAAACGTTGACATCGTGATATCAACATCATTTTCCAGGTCAAAGTGTTCTGCGGTGCCGCGGCCATTTTTCCCAAAAACGCCGACGGAATGTGCGTCGTCAACCATAATACGAGCACCATATTTTTTTGCGACTTTGACGATGCCCGGCAGGTCAATCAAATTTCCTTCCATGCTGAACACGCCGTCCGCCACAATCAACTTGCCGCTGTTTGGATTGCTCATAGCTAACAAACGATCTAGATCTTCCATATCGTTATGCTTAAACTTTGCCACTCTTCCAAATGAAAGGCGGTTGCCATCTACAATACTGGCGTGGTTGTTTCGATCTGCAAAAATAATGTCGTCCTTTCCAACCACCGTGGAAAGCGTGCCCAAATTGGTTTGAAAGCCCGTTGAGAAGACTAAAGCAGCCTCGGTATTCATGAATTCCGCTAATCTTTCCTCTAATTCCACATGTAAGGAGAGGGTTCCATTTAGATATCTGGAACCGGTGCACCCGGAGCCAAATTCATTCACTGCATCGATTGCAGCTTTTTTGATCCGCGGATCCTGGGTCAACCCCAAATAATTGTTTGAGCCAACCATAATGAGTTTTCGACCATCGATTAAAACCTCCATGTCGGCACCGGATTGTATCTTCTGAAAATAAGGATACCACCCTTGCTCCTTAAGTTCTTGTGCCAAGGTGAAGTTTCGACATTTATCGAATAAATCCGCCAAGACTCTCTCCTAAATTTAAAATGGGGTTAAAATGGGGTCAAGTTACAGGGGCTTAATATAACGAATGCAATAACGGAAATCAAGCCAAAAATGAACGCGGTCAACCCTTGATTATTAAGAAAAGATTACCTAAGATCAGATTGAAATTACCGGAGACAATTAATTGAAGGCATTGGTTACAGGCGCGCGAGGATTCATTGGCAGCCATCTTGTAGAAGCTCTTTTGAAAAAAAAATATGAAGTGAGATGTTTGCTGCGAAAAAAAAGGGGCGGCAATGCATGGCTGCAGGATTTAGAAGTTGAAATTGTTGAAGGCGATCTCACTCAACCGGAGTCACTTTTGGGGGCTGTAAAAGAAATGGATTATGTCTTCCATTTGGCGGGCTCAACAAAGGCTAACAGCAAGGAGGAGTTTGATAGAAGCAACTTCCAGGGCACAAAAAATTTAGTTGAAGCAACCATGAAGGCGAATTCCACACTCAAAAGGTTTGTTCACATCTCGAGTTTGGCAGTTGGCGGCCCAAGTCAAAATGGCAAGCCGCTAACGGAAAGCGAGCCGTCTCACCCGGTTTCCAATTATGGTAGAAGTAAATTAAAAGCAGAGAATGTTGTCCTCGAAAACGCAAAAGAAATACCGGTTGCGATCATCCGTCCGCCGGCTGTTTATGGCCCGCGGGATAAAGATATGTTTGAACTTTTTAAATATGCCAGGCGCGGCCGGTGTCTCGAGATCATTGGCGGCACTCAGCAGTTAAGTATTATTTACGCAAAAGATCTGGTGGACGGGATCATTCTTGCAGCCGAAAAAGATAAAGCTGCAGGACAAGTTTATTACTTGTGCAACGATGAGGTTTATTCAGCAAAAGAAGTCGGTGACTTGCTAGCCGGCTCAATTGGGAAGAAAGCTCGAACTTTGAGAATTCCTCTGCTTTTGGTTTTTTTGTTATCTTGTGGCGGAGAAATCTATTCCAAGTTACTTAAACGGCCAAGCCTTTTTAGTCTTGACAAGTATCGCGAAATAAAACAAGCTAGCTGGATATGTGACAATGCCAAAGCAAAAAAGGAACTCGGCTTTCGTGCCGAGTTCAGCTTAAAGGAAGGGTTTAAAGAAACCGCAGATTGGTATTTGACAAATGGTTGGCTTTAAAATGTTTATCGAACTAACCTGTAAAGCTTTTCTTCGAGATATGTTTGATAACTGTATTTGCGGTCTTTGATTGAATTGCTTTTTGAAGAGGCTAAAGCCAAATATCTCTGAGCATCTACATAAGTAATTAAGTTTCCTTTTGGGACAATCGGCCAATAGATATATAACTTATTCTTTCTATTTTGAGAACTCAACTCGAAAGACACGATTCCAAACAGAGAAAAATTGTATGACGGTGAAATCTTTTTTCTCACCAAAAGATCACGATTACTCATGCTTTCCAATACCCTTTGGAGATCTTCTGAGGTGACGTGCGTAACCGTGTCCAGTTGAGCATAAATTTCACTCGACGATGAGCCGGGTCGTTGCCATAATACCTTTAAGACGTCAATTTCCGTATCGCTTGGTATCGAAAAATGAGGGATAAAAGTAGATTTAGGAGCTTTTTTGACGGCATCAGGAACGCCCAATAAATAAGCCGTGAAAAGCGGCAGAGTCGGCGGCGTGTCGCTGAGTTTTTGATGAAGCTCTTGGCCGAAAGGGTCGGGACCATGCGGGTGTATTTTGTACAGCTCTTCTTTCGTGAGATATAAAAGAGGCTGCTGCGATTCTAATTCAAAGGATAGATCGGAGTCTGTAAAACCTATGATAGAGGTTGCTGCGGTAACAGCGTTATTTATGAAATTGAATTTTCTATGAATAAAAAGTTTCTGTTCCGGTGTTTTTCCGGTAAGTATGTCTTTTGCTTCTGCACGCTGTTCAACTGACGCCTCTTTTTTCTCTTTTGAATAAGCCTGAGACGTTTTGGTCAAAATCAGAGCAGCAGTAAGTCCAATTAAAAGACAACTGATTGAGATTCGTGTTTTTTTTCTGAAGTAAATTTTCATAATTGCTTGAAAAACTTTCTTAATATGAACAACTCATTAAGCCTTTATGTTCCTGAGGAGTTAGAAATAGCCGATGAAGCGAGGAGAGAATGAATAAAAACGAAATATATGCTTTTAAGATTTACGGGTGGGTGGGTCTTCTAGCAATGTTCCTTCCAGGAGTTTTGCTGATTAAAAATAATATATTTGTCAAAAGCTGGTTTACGCCAATGATGTGGACCGGATATATTTTATTTATCGATGCTTTTATCTACAGGGTCACTGGCAATTCACTGATTAGCAGCCGCTTCAAGCAATTCCTTTTTATGCTGCCTTATTCTGTTGGCTGCTGGCTCATTTTTGAAGCTTACAATTTGCATTTACAAAATTGGCAATACTTCGGCTTGCCTGAAAATATAGTGGAGCGATATTTTGGCTATTTCTGGGCTTTCGCAACCATTTTTCCAGGGGTTCTTTTAACCAGCGAACTGATTGATGTCTTTGGAGTTTTTAATAAGCTGCGAGTCAGGACATTTACGTTTAGAAAAACCAAGCTTTATATTATTATGACTATTGGAGTTCTGTTTTTACTGGTGCCGATTTTGGTGTCCCAGGAAGTCGCCGTTTACCTGTTTGGATTCGTTTGGATTGGATTTATCTTTTTTCTTGATCCGATCAATTATTTCAGCGGGGGAAAGTCTCTCTTCCGAGATCTGGAAAACGGCCGATTAAACAAGCTCTTTTCTCTGTTTCTTGCAGGACTCATTTGCGGTATTCTGTGGGAATTATGGAATTACTGGGCCACTGCAAAATGGATTTACACTCTTCCGTTTTTGAACGAACCCAAAATTTTTGAAATGCCATTATTTGGGTTTCTGGGGTTCTTACCATTTGCCATAGAAATTTATGTTATGTGGGAATTTGCTGCCAGAGTTTTGAAATTTGATTCTCATAAGAACTGACCGCTAATTAACGCGAATGTACGCTAATCATAAAATGCTAAAACAATGGACCGAAATGCACCTCGTCTATAAGTTTATTTCGGGCCAAAAGAGTCATGGATTTACTTCTTGAATTTAAGTCAGCTATTTTATATTTTCTGTCGATTAGATAAACAGCTATTGATTGAACAACTTAAAGGATCTAGTCATGGAAGAAAAGGTCTTTACAGAACTAAAAGGTTTAGTTACGGAATCCAGAAATCCCGCCTCTGAAGGAATCGATAAAAAGAGTACAGAAAAAATTCTTAGAATAATCAATTCCGAAGATCAACTCGTTGCCAAAGCGGTTGAGGGCGAGATCTCATTTATTGCTCAAGCAGTTGAAATCTTAGTAGATGCTTTTAAACGAGGCGGCCGGCTTTTTTATGTTGGTGCAGGCACAAGCGGACGGTTAGGGGTTATAGATGCTGCCGAATGTCCGCCAACCTTTGGTTCAGATCCTGAAATGATTCAAGGAATTATCGCGGGCGGGCATGAAGCGTTTTTTAGAGCCCAAGAGGGCAGCGAGGATTGCGAAAATGCCGGAGTAAACGATTTGATCACGGCCGGATTTACTGAGAAGGATATAGCCTGCGGCATCGCTGCGAGTCGAAGGACGCCTTATGTCATGGCGGCAATTCAGCAGGCGATAGAAATTGGTGGCAAAACAATTTATGTCACTTGCAACCCGCGTTCGGAATTAAATATCGAGGTGGATGTGGCCATCTGTCCCGTTACCGGTCCGGAAGTCGTCATGGGTTCGACTCGCATGAAAGCGGGCACCGCGACCAAGCTGGTGTTAAATATGCTTACGACGGCGGCGATGATTCGCCTGGGTAAAGTGTTTGGCAACATGATGGTCGACTTGCAAATGAACTCCCGTAAATTAGAGGAGAGGGCAAAAAAAACCGTGATGATGGTGACCGGAATTGATTACCTGGAAGCGACTGCTGTTTTAAAGAAAGCCGGGGGTCATGTTAAAACTGCGATCGTTATGAATTTAGGTTGTATGGATGAAAACGAAGCTCGAAGAAAACTAAGAACCAGCGATGGCTTCGTACACGGGGCTATTTCAAACAATCTTTAGCACATTAGTAGCTGCTTATGTTGGGCTGGCGCGTCAGGAAGAGAAAGTCGTAACCGAAGAATTTGGAGAACCTTATCTTGAGTATGCGAGGCAAACGCCTAGGTTCTTGCCGATTAGGTTTACCAGTTCTGCATAAATTAAAGTTTTCAGCTAATATCCTCCATCGCCTTGCCCGCCAAGAATTTTTCTTGTAATTAAGCATAATAACTTTTATATTTGAAGTCGGTTTTTAGCTATTCAACTATGGTTTAGAATTGAATTCAAATAATACAAAAAAAATCTACTTCGACCATTGCGCAACCACCCCGGTTCACCCGGAAGTGCTTGAGGCCATGATGCCCTGTTTCAGCGCCAATTTTGGAAATGCATCCAGCGTGCATTCATTTGGGCAGGAGGCAAAAGTCGCACTTGAAGAATCGCGGCGACAGATTGCTGCTGTGATTAGTGCGGAATCTTCGGAGATTGTTTTCACATCCGGTGGTACTGAAGCAGATAACCTGGCGGTTAAGGGAACGGCGAACTTTTTCAGTGGTCAAAAAAAACACATTGTGACTTCGGCAGTAGAACATCATGCTGTACTTTACACCTGCAAATACCTTGAAAAAAACGGCTTCGAAGTAACTTATGTTCCTGTAGATAAGTTTGGGTTGGTTTCGCCCGAAAAAGTAGCGCAGGAAATTCGGGAGGAGACCTGCCTGGTCAGCATCATGCACGCCAACAATGAAATCGGTACAATTAATCCCATTCGAGAGATAGCTGCGCTTACAAAAGATAGCGGCATCTTATTTCATACCGATGCCGTGCAGACGTTTGGCAAGATTCCCATTGACGTCAAAGAAATGAACATCGATATGCTGTCGATTTCGGGTCACAAAATTTATGGGCCGAAAGGAATCGGCGCTTTGTATATTCGCAGAGGAATACAAATCGAAAAAATCATGCACGGTGGAAAACATGAACGCGACCGCCGGGCCGGCACGGAAAATATCCCCGGTGCAGTCGGCTTAGGAAAAGCTGCTGAAATTTGCAGTAGGTCGATGCAAGAAGATAGAGAGAAGCTAACTGAGCTTAGTGACGATTTGCATCTCAAAATTTCTCAAACATTCCTGGAAGTCTACTTGAATGGGCATGAGACACAGCGACTGCCTGGAATTTTGAATTTCTCATTTACAGGCGTTGAAAGTGATTCCTTACTACTCAGTTTGGATTTAAAAGGGATTGCGGTTTCAAATGGTTCTGCTTGCAGCTCCGGAACAATTGAACCCTCACATGTACTAAAAGCGTTGAAGTTGCCTAAAGGTTTAGCGACCTCGTCAATTCGTTTTAGTCTTGGGAGAGGCAATACTTCTGACGAAATAGATTTTACAGTCGAGGCTTTACAAGAAATCGTGTCTCGCCTGCGGGGACTTAAAAAGGGAAAGAAATTAATCGTAGCTTAAAATATTTAAAAATATAAAACTACAAAGTATGGAGCAAAATAACAAAGAAACAGTACTGGTCGCCATGAGCGGCGGGGTGGATAGCTCAGTCGCTGCAGCCCTGCTACACGAAAGGGGCTACCAGGTTATTGGCGTCACTATGAACCTTTGGGACTACGACCGGGTCGGCGGCAACATCAATAAAGACAGCGGTTGCTGCTCTATTGACACCATGGATGACGCTCGTGCCGTTTGCCACAAGTTAGGCGTCCCGCATTACATGGTTAATTTTCGAGAAGAGTTCGAGGCGGCGGTCACAAACAACTTTATTTCAGAGTACATGGACGGCCGCACTCCGAATCCGTGTGTTCGCTGCAATACTTACATCAAATGGGGCGTCTTGCTGCAGAAAGCCGAAGAGCTGGGAGCAAGTAAAATTGCAACTGGCCATTATGCCCGAGCCACATTTGATGAAAAAAGTGGCCGATATTTTTTGAAGCAGGGAAAGGACGGTCATAAGGATCAATCTTATGCACTTTGGGGAATACGCCAGCAAGGTCTTGAGCGTACCTTCTTTCCGGTTGGAGAATTCACCAAGCCTGAGATCAGACAGATTGCCCGCAATCTGGGACTAAGAACTGCTGAAAAGAAAGAGAGCCAGGAGATTTGCTTTATTCCTGATAACGACTATTCCCGCTATTTGCAAATGAAGCGGCCGGAATTAGAGACCCAGCTCCAGGATGGCGAAATTCTGGATCAGCAGGACAATCGACTCGGCGTGCATCGAGGATATCCGTTTTATACAATCGGTCAGCGCAAGGGAGTCGGAATTGCTACGGGCCAGCCGGTTTACGTGACCGAAATAGATGCTGGGAATAATCGGATTAAAGTTGGCTCAAACGATGACTTGCTTCACTCCGGTCTGGTTGCTGAGAGTATAAACTGGATTTCGATTGTATCTCTCAAAGAGGAAATTGAGATCGAAGCCAAGATTCGTTACAATGCTCCTGGAGCGCCTGCATGGATTCAACCAACATCAAATGGCAATGTGGAAGTTAAATTTAAAAAACCGCAGCGAGCCGTAACCCCCGGCCAATCCGTGGTATTTTATCAGGATGATTTGGTTGTGGGTGGCGGTATCATTGAATCTTATGTTATGCACCAGGGATGATTCATTTTCATGCATAGGAGAAAAAAAGCTGTTGACGAATGAAACGACTCCTGACCATCGCGGGTTCTGATTCCGGAGGCGGCGCCGGCATGCAGGCGGATTTAAAAACTTTCCATGCATTCGGCTGTTACGGAATGTCTGTTCTGACGGCAGTCACGGCGCAAAATACTCGAGGCGTTCAGGGTGTGGAGAATCTGCCGCCTGAATTCGTGGCGCTGCAATTGGAATCTGTGGTTAAAGATATCGGAGTTGATGCAGCAAAAACCGGCATGCTTTCCAACGCTGAGATTATCCAAGCGCTTTCAAAAACAATTGAACAATTCGATATTCCGCACTTAGTTGTTGATCCAGTGATGCGTTCAAAAGGTGGGGATCCGCTCCTTCGAGATGATGCTCAACAAGCCTTAATTGAAGAAATTATACCGCTTGCGGAATTAATAACGCCTAATATTCCCGAAGCAGAGGTGCTGGCCGGACGACCCATCAAAACCAAAGACGATATGCGGGAAGCAGCAAAAGTGATTTATAATCAAGGCGCAAAAAATGTATTAGTAAAGGGTGGGCATCGGGAGGAAGATGCCGTCGATGTTTTATTTGACGGCAGTGAATTTACAGATTATTTTGCCGAGCGAATCGAGAGCAAAAATACCCACGGCACCGGCTGTACATATTCTGCCGCCATTGCGGCAAATTTGGCTCTGGGACATGAATTAAAAAAAGCTATTTTGATTTCAAAGAAATATATCACTAGGGCTATTCGTACCAACTTTGACATCGGCCACGGAATAGGGCCGCTGAATCATTTTGTTAAAATTGATTAAATATTTTTTCCCCTCAAATCACTCGTCTCTTTATTTCCAACATTATTTGACCAGTTAATAAAATGAAGATAAGTGTTACTGAAATTGCTCTTGTCGGAGTTTTCTCAGCGCTGGCTGTTGCGGGAGCTTTTCTTTTTATATCAATTCACAATATTGAGATTTTTACCGCGACTATTTTTCTTTCCGGATTATTGTTAGGCCAAAGAAATGGCATGTTGGTCGGGGTAATTGCCAGTTCAATATTTTCAACATTTAATCCGTACGGGATCTCTCCGCTTCCCCTTTTTATTGCTCAAGCTTTAAGCCGTGCTTTGGTTGGCTATCTTGGCGGCAGATATGCTAAATTAGGCCTCGGCAAAAGGCGCTTCTGGATAAGAGCGATTGCTTTTGGCGTTGCGGGATTGCTTTTAACCTGGGTTTATATCCTGCTTACGTTCTCAAGTAGTGTTTTTTCGATGGGATTTTCGCTGGAGCAATTAAAAATTTGGTTTGTCGGCGGTATCGTCTCTTATCTTATTCTTACGGTCAACAACGTATTAATATTTGCTCTCGTTTTGCCTTTTGTAAGCCGGGAACTCATTAGAATGGGTTTACTCAAACAGGTTAATATCAGTTGAAAAACTTTAATTGGCAAGTAGGATATTTTTTACTGGTTTTATTTCATTTTACCATAAACTTTGCTTACCCCCAAGAAACCGACTCCACTGAAACAGTCGTAAGTGGAGCCGAAACTCCACGCGCGGACACTCTTATTATAAAGCCAAGGCCAAACTCAGGAATTTGGGTTTCCGATACTCGGGAGACGGAGAAACTTATCGCTGAAGATATCGCTGATTTTGTCCAGGTTCTCCCTAATATTGTTCCACTTGATTACGGCAGTCTGGGCCAAGTATCGCCATTTTCTTTTAGAGGCTCAACCCCGCAGCAAACAGGCATCTGGCTGGATGCTTTAAACCTGGAAAACCCGATTAGCGGTTTTGTACCAACGACGGTGATTCCGATCAATTTAATAGAAGATTTTACCGTTCGCGGTGCGGATTCTTTTGCTCCTTTTGGGACTCAATCACCAGGAGGCTTACTGAATGTTAATTCTCTTAAATTCGAAGGTAAACAACCTTACTCAAAGGTAAACTTTCGGGCGGGCAGTTGGGGGTATAGCGACCTGGGGATCCTTTTTGCGTTGCCAATCACAAGAAATGTTAATTTCACGTTCTCGGGTAAGCGCCAGGAATTCGATGGATTTGAATTTAACAGAACTCATACCGGCTCCAAAATTTTTGGCAGAGTTTCATTTCAACCGCACTCAAAAATAGAATTAAACTACACCGCTTTTTTAAACAAAAATGAGTTTGAAATCCCCGCGCCTTTACTGCCGGATTTTGTGCCTTTAACATCCGGAGCCAAACGAAAAGACAAGCGTTTTGATCAGGTCCTGTCTTTAAAACTGGGAAGTCTTTCGGAAGAGAATAAACTCCTTAATGCCAGTTTGTTTTTTTCAACAATTCAAGAGCAGTCGATTGCAGATTCGGTTGCATTTAAGCCTCGAAACATGACTATCGGCACAAGAATTCAACAGCAATTAATCGCGGGCAATCACCTTTTTGGTTTCGGGGCAGAATTTAAAACAGATGTCCTCTCCAGCCCTCGATTAGGAGATCATACTGATAAGTTTGGACGGGTCTTTATTCAGGCTGATTTTCTTTTGGCCGATAAATGGCGCCTGGGATTGCAACTGAACTTAGAGAGCAAAAACGATTATCCAATTAGGTTTAACCCGGCTGTGTTTTTCTACTACGAACCTACAGAAATCAACAAAATGTGGGTGGGTGTCCGGCGGGCGAGGCGTTATCCAAGCTTTGTGGAACGCTTCTGGCCAACCCCGGATTTTCTTGGAGATCCCGAACTCTCGGCTGAAACAAGTTCTAGTTTTGAATTAGGTATCAGTTTAAATAGCGACGATGTACAAGTACACGCAGCTGTTTTTCTGCAGCAGGTTGATAGCTGGATAGGAAACACTGTACTAAAAAATCTCGCTGACTTTGGGCCGGCCAATTTAGATAAAAGAACTGTCCTTGGCCATGACTTTAAATTTATCTGGAAATATTTTAAGGGCGGCGAGTTTGGCTTTGTTGGCTCCTACTTAACCGTTGCCGAACCGGGACCCTCAAAAAGATTGCAGGTGCCGGAGATTTCCATTTACAGCTATTTGGACTTAGGCCGTCAGATGTTTGAAAATTATGTTTACGTAAATCTCAGATT
>JADFPY010000032.1 GCA_022562085.1 candidate division KSB1 bacterium
TAACGCCAAAAATTAAGATACCATTGTAATCTTTTCCTGATTTTTTGATCTCTAAGATATTATCACTTTTTTTTTCGTCAAAAGCGGCATCATCCACCATACCAAGGATATAAACATCATCCATAAGCTGGTAAGATGGATTAGTGTCTTTATATGATTTCGATAAAATATCCTGTGGTTTAAGTGATTTTTCATCAATATAATTAACCGGAACATTCAAAGACTTAAAAAGGCTTTGAAGCCCTGTGTAAAAGTCATCTAAGTTTTTAAAATAGTCCAAATTCATTAATTTACCTCGTTCACAATTTATAACTCCTCACTCACAATGAACCATGTTATTAAATCAAAATTATGCAATTTATACTTATCGTTTACGCTAATATTCATTTTTACCCGTTTTACAGCAGAACTATCTCCCGTTTTTAATTTAGCTAGAATATCCTTGGTCTCTGCGCCTGCTCTTTTTTTAACGGTTCCATCTTCCTGGACATCTTCTTCTGTTGATTGAGATTCAAGCCACTTTTTCATAGAGTCAACAAGCTCACTTATAGCTGATTCTTGACCTTTTTCGATAGCATCAGGAACAAAGCGAGATTCCTCTTTGTGTTGTGCTAATGCATCAAGAACCTCTTTTTGATTAAGCAGTACCTGTTTGCCGTTTTTATTTATATAAATCAAATCAAAGGTTTGATATTCATGAGTTAATGTTTTCGGTGGTTTTGAAGGATATCCAAGTAAGGCTATAATACCGGATTCGGGGCAGATAGATTTTTCAGATTTAAACCCTGTATAAACTCCTTTTGGCATATTTTTATAATACTTTTCGTCTCGTTGAAGCTCTTCATGCAAGTCTTGACGAAAATTTTCGAGAGATAAATTATCAAAACCAAGACCGGAATCGTGTTCTTCGATCTCATCCCATGAAGTCTGCATCTGTTTGAGCATTCTCTTATTCAATATATCCTCAAAGTCTGAATCGGTTGCCATCTCCTTAAAGCTTTCTGAAAATTCAAGATTGACCTCAGAGCCGGCAAGTTTCATCATTGCCATGCGTTCTTCAATTCTTCCTTTAAGATTTAAATAGGTGTTTATGTTATCTGACGGCCAATAATTTATCCCGAAGATCTCTTTATTTGGAGAACCGATACGATCAATACGCCCCATTCTCTGTATAATTCGGACAGGATTCCAATGGATATCATAGTTAATAACCATATCACAGTCTTGAAGATTCTGACCTTCACTTAAAACATCAGTAGCAATAAGAATATCTATGGGGTTCTTAATTTTTTCATGCACTTTTTTATCATTTTTTGCCACCCATTCTACCCACTCTCTATATTGCTTCTCTGGTGAAAGTTTTTCATTACTTGGACCTAAATTGAGCGCTTCTTGTTGGACAAAAAAATATTAGGTGGCAGATGTAATTTTGGCACGGCTTTTCCAGATTCAATGTTGAACACTTCGTTTAAGGTTCTGAATGTTCATCGGATTTGTCATTTTCTTACCGGAGAGCGAAAAGTAGTACTTTGCGGACGTACTTCACCCTCGAATTTTTTGAATTTTCTTTTTTCTATGTTACCGTTATAGGTTCTGGGATTTTGACCCGGTGCCATAATAATTTTAACTGTAGCTGTTCAAGAACAGTCTCTGTCACTTTCAGGATGATGTGACCGCCGGTTGTAACGATTTTTGCAGCAAAGTCGATTATCCTTCGTCTAAAGGTATTTGGATAGCATGTCACCGGAATAACATCTTCGAGCGCATCTCGTTTGAAGGCTTCATAGAGAAAATGACTGATGACTAAAAAGTAATAGTATGCCCGGTTCATGCCGAAGCGTTCGAATGGCAATTGTTCTTTGGTAGCAAATTCTTTTATGGAACGATATACGAGTTCCCCCTTGCCGCGTTGATGGTTAAGTTCGATAATAGCCTCTGGCGTGAGGTAATGCTGGCCACCGGCTCGGATGAGTTTCTCTGTCAACGCTTTACCTGTTCCGAGGTTTGTGTAAATGAAACTATCGGTTTTGGCAAACTCCAGATTCAGTTGGCCGTCTTCCTCTGTTTCCAGGATTGTGAAAATACATCTGCGAAATTTCGGCCAGCTCTTCAAGCGATTGCCAAACTCAACATACTGCCAGGACTGCTTGCCTTTCAGAAGCGTCTTATACTGTTGTGACGGAATTTGTTGTGCGTATTGTTTTAAATCATCATACTGTTTACCGGCACAGATATAATGAATGTTCAATCGTTCTTCAAAATAACGAAAATTGGCATCGTCCAGGAAGCCGCTGTCGCTGAGCAGAATGATGGGAACGTCAGCATACTTTTTACGAATCAGGCGGGTTATTCCGGCCACGGATTTGATGACATCACAGCCGTGATTACTGTGAACGCTGCCGTTGCGAAAAATGACGTCGACCAGATAGGGCCCCCAGGAGATATGAAAAGGCTGGAACCCTTTCTTTTTCTTATAGGTGGGCTCGACGCCTTCGCGTTTGTCAGCATCGTCGTTGTCCAGAACCATGGTATCGGCAAACAAAATGATGACAGCAGGCTTCTCTATCTTCAGGCGCCAAATAAACAATTGATGCAAAAGACTCCGATAAACCCGATTGCCAACATAGGCCAGCTTACTGAAAACGCGTTTTATTTGATGAGAGGATGCCATTTGCTCAGAAAGGTTTTCCAAAATAGCCGCATAAGATTCGTCACCTTTACGACGGTCAAAACTGCTCATCGACATATCGGTACCGTCGATGAAATAGGCCAGAAGTTGTTTAATAAACTGGTAAATCGGCAGACCTTTCGCTGATTTCCTGAGAAAGTTAAAATATTTCTCAAACAGGGGATAAAAAATGATGTTCTCAATATATCGTAGAAAGAAAAATATGCCGCCGCGGCCAGAAACTTTCTCTCTGGTGACGTCGATTTTGGTAATTTTTGCTTGCGGCGATACAGATTTTTTTGCCATATTCTTATACCTTTTGGGTTTGGTATTATTATTTCCATTGATTGCTTACAATTAAAATAATAACAATATCTTACAAACTCAAAAGGTTTTTTTATTTAATGCGCTATCGCTCAACTTAGGTTTAAGTTAACTTCTTCTGATAATCAAATTTTTGGAGATCCTATCATAAGAAAAGCGAGGAGCGAAGAGCAATTCAAAGACGCTCTTCTTTCATCGCGACTCGCTCCTCGAATAGTCAGGATTAACAAGACTATCAGCGGTTCCTTTTAGTAAAAAGTCCGCCACCTGCTCAGCAATCTGCACGGCTACTCTTTCCTGCGCTTCAAACGTGCTTGCTCCTAAATGCGGCGTGATGATGACATTTTCCAGGCCAATTAAAGGATTCTCTCCGGGAGGTTCCTTCTCAAAAACATCAATTGCTGCACCCGCAATCCTGCCGGATTTCAAGGCTTGATAAAGCGCCGCCTCGTCAACGACGCCGCCTCTTGCTGCATTAATAAGCCGCAAACCTTGCTGGCAATTCTCAAAATGTTCGGGACCGACTAAATTTCTCGTATGTTTGTTAAGTGGAACATGGATGGAAACGTAGTCGCTGAGAAGGAATATTTCCTTCAAATCACTCTGTTCTACGCCAGCTGATTCAAAAACTTCAGACCCGATTAACGGATCGTAGGCCATTGTTTTCATTCCAAACGCTTGCGCTCTTTTTGCAACTTCCAGGCCGATTTTACCAAGTCCGGCGATGCCCAGAACTTTGCCGTAAAGTTCGACCCCTTTAAATAAGGTGCGATCCCATCTTCTCGCCAGCATCGAAATATGGGCCGATGGAATCTGCCGGGATAAAGCCAACATCAGGCCAAAAGTGAACTCAACCACAGAAATAGTATTGCCATCAGCCGCGTTTAAAACCGCGATTCCGGATTCGGTCGCCACGCTCACATCAATATTATCGACCCCGGCGCCGGCCCTGCCGATCACTTTGAGATTTTTGCCACTTCGAATCATTTCGGCGGTGACTTTCGTGGCACTCCGTACGATGATTCCGTCAAAGCCCTCAACAGTTTTGCACAATTCCTCCGGGGGCAGTCCCGGTTTCATATCAACTTCGAAGCCTTTTTCTTTTAAATATCTTTGGCAGATGTCAGCTACTTTGTCGGAGATGAGGATTTTAGTTTGTGACATACTTAGAATAACCTTGCCGGTTTTAAAACCTGCAAGGGTTATAGCCTTTCACTTTTGATTTTTCATGAAAATATTTTGAATAGTAAATACACCTTCACCGTGTTTAAATTCCCAGCCAAAATCGGCAAGCGCTAACTCAAGAGCTGAAACCATGGCAACCATATCAAGGGTATCGTAATAGCCCATGTGGGCAATCCGAATGACTTTGCCTTTTAGCTGGGCCTGGCCCCCTGCTACCGTAATACCGTATTTCTCTCTCAAATGGCGCTTGAATTTCACACCGTCAATTGACTCAGGCAATTTAACTGCGGTTAGAGAATTTGAGGGAGATTGCGCAAATAAATCCAAACCGACGGCCTTGACCGCTTCACGGGTCGCATGGGCCAAAAGCTCGTACCCCTGCCACATATTCTCCAGCCCTTCTTCGCGGATCATTTTTAAAGCTTCTCGCAAACCCATAAAAAGTGTAATTCCAGGGGTCCAGGCAGAGGTCATATTTTCTTGTGCCTTCTTTTCTTTTAGCAAATCAAAATAGAATTTGGGGATGTCCGAGGCGTTTATCTTCTGCCAGGCACGGTCATTCAAAGCAATGGCGGCCAGACCCGGCGGGCACATTAAACCTTTCTGAGAGCCGGTTACCGCGACATCGATGCCCCATTCCTGCATTTTAAAAGGCAGCACCCCGGCAGAAGTGATTGCATCCACGACAAGCAGCGTGTCGGAATGATTCCTGACAACCTCGGCAATGGATTTGATATCCGCTGCGACGCCCGTGGAAGTTTCACTGTGGGTTAAAAAAACCGCTGCCGTTTCCGGATGTTTCTCCAGATAGGATTTTATATCAGAGGGGTTCACGGCCTGGCCCCAGGGGACTTCCATTATGTGAGCATCTGCGCCATAGGTCTGGCAAAGCTGTCCCCAGCGCTCGCCAAACTTGCCGCCCGAAACAGTCAGCACGCGGTCATTTTTTGAAAGTATATTGACAACACAAGCTTCCATCGCCCCGGTTCCGGAGGCGGTTAAGGCGATGACATCTCCCTCAGTTTGAAAAAAATATTTGAGATCCTCGATAACGCCTTTAAAAATCTGTTTAAATTCAGACCCCCGATGATGAACCAATGGGTTCGACATTGCAACCTGAACACGTTCAGGAACCTGCGTTGGCCCCGGCGTAAAAAGTCTTTCGCGCATGCTTAGTGCTCCAATAAGGTTGTAATTTCCCGCCAAACTTCTTTTTTGCCCGCTCCGTTAATGGCAGAAAACGGAATAATCTGCTTTAACTTAAAGTCGTTCAATTGATTTGAATATTTCCGCACCTGATTCAATAAAGCCGATTTTGAAAGTTTGTCTGATTTGGTCGCGACTAAAATAATTGGGATATTTAAATTTTTCAACCACTCAAGCAACTGCAAATCCAGTTTGGTCGGCCCAATTCGCGAGTCGATGATTGAAACCACTCCCTTCAAATTTGGACTTTGAGTCAGAAAATTTTCAATAAGCCGCCGCCATTGAACTCTTTCGGTTTTAGGGGCCTTCGCAAAACCATAGCCCGGTAAATCAACAAAATAAATTTTTTGGTTTATCATAAAATAATTGAGTTGCCGGGTTTTCCCGGGCGTGGAACTTGTTCTGGCGATCTTTTTTCGGTTTAACAAACAATTGATGAGGCTGGATTTCCCAACATTCGATCGGCCGGCAAAGGCGACTTCTTTTAAATTATCTTTGGGAATATGATCGAAGTTTTCAACGCTTTTTATAAATTCTACTGAGGTTATTTTCATTCGTCAATTACTCATTCACCGGATAGACTTAGAGTCTCGCGATGAGTTCGGATTTAGACAAAAGCCTCCTTCAAAACCTCATCCATTTTCTTCACCGATATGATTTTGATTCCTTTCTTTACTTCATCTTTAATCTCGCTTAATTCCCGTTCATTTTCAAAAGGAATCATAACGGTTTTAATATTAAATCTTTTAGCGGCGAGTAACTTTTCGTTTAAGCCCCCAATACCCAGAACATTTCCTCGTAAAGTAAGTTCGCCGGTCATTGCCAAACCGTCTCTAATTTTTTTATTCGTCAAAGCAGAAATTAAAGCGGTTGCAATGGTAATTCCGGCGGATGGCCCATCCTTGGGAGTGGCGCCTTCCGGAATATGTATATGAATATCCTTGGTTTTCCAGAACTCGTCGGTAATCCCGAAGCTTTTTGCGTTGGCCCGGGCGTAGGAAAAAGCAGCCTTCGCCGACTCCTGCATCACTTCTCCTAACTTTCCGGTCAGGGATAAATTTCCCTTTCCTTTCATGACATTAACTTCGATTTGCAAAATATCGCCGCCGTAGCGCGTCCACGCCAACCCCCAGGTGGCGCCAATCATACTGCCATCTTCACGCTGGCGTTCAGGAAATTTGGGAATGCCGAGATATTTTTCGACCTTCGCTTTCGTAATTGCAACCGATTTCGCAGTACCATTCTGAACCAGCTCTTTTGCAACTTTCCGGCAAATGGCAGACAGTTCACGCTCTAAATTTCTCACCCCGGCTTCGCGGGTATATTCGCGAATGATTTGCAAAATAGCTGCTTTTTGAAAGCTAAGATAGTTTGATTTCAACCCGTGCTGCTTTATCAACTTTGGAATGAGAAACCCGGTTGCAATTTCGAGTTTATCATGTTCAAGATAGCCCGGTAAATTTATCACTTCCATTCTATCCAGCAGCGGCTCGGGAATCTGGTTTTCAAGATTCGCGGTTGTTATAAACAAAACTTGCGATAAATTATAATCGACTTCCATGTAATGATCATTGAAAGCTTTGTTCTGTTCCGGGTCCAAAACTTCCAGAAGTGCCGCGGACGGATCACCGCGAAAATCCATGCTCATCTTGTCTACTTCGTCGAGAAGGAAAACCGGATTAACTGATTTAGCTTTCTTTAAGCTCTGAATTACCTTTCCCGGCATGGAACCGATGTAGGTGCGGCGGTGGCCACGAATCTCTGCCTCGTCACGAACGCCGCCTAATGACACACGAATAAAGTTTCTGCCCATGGCACGAGCAACCGACTTACCGAGCGAAGTCTTCCCAACTCCCGGCGGACCGACAAAACAGAGAATCGGACCCTTCAGTTTTTTCGAAAGTTTTAACACAGCGAGATGTTCCAAGATTCTTTCTTTTGGCTTTTCTAAACCAAAATGATCATCTTCGAGTATTTTATTCGCTAATTCGATGTTGAGGTTATCTTTGGTTTTTTTATTCCACGGTACCGCTACCAGCCAATCTATGTAATTCCTAATTACAGTTGCTTCGGGTGAAAAGGGTGGCGTCATTCGCAGTTTCTCCAACTCCTCATACGCCCTTTCTTCGGCCTCTTCACTCATTTTTGCCTTTTTAATTCCTTCACTTAAAAAAGCAAGCTCGCCGTCGAACTCGCCATCTTCGCCGAGCTCATCCTGAATGGCTCGCATCTGCTCATGAAGATACAAACTTCTTTGAGATTTATTAATCCGGCCTCGGACCTTTTCCTCGAGCTCCTTTTCCAGTTTAAGTATTTCCATCTCCGACTCAAGGATACTAATTAGCGCTAAAAATTCTTTCTCTACCGAATTGGTCTCGAGTATTTTTTGCTTGGTATCGATATCACGTTGGAGGTGTGCAGCAATTAAGTCGGCCAAACGCTGCGGCTCTTCAACCTTCTCAATCGTCATCATTATTTCGTCGGGGATATTGCGATTGAGCCGCACATATTCTTTAAATAAAGTCGAAACACGACGACCTTTCGCCTTGATCTTAGGGGTTGCATTTTTACTTTCAGAAATGAGATCAATTTCAGCCTGAAAGTGATCATCGAGGGCAAGAAATCGCTTGATTTTGCCGCGAACAATCCCCTCGACCAAAACTTTCATCAAGCCATTGGGCAGTTTAACAACTTGCAGCACCCGAGCGATTACACCGGTTCTGAATAAATCCTTTTTCCCCGGTTCTTCAATTGCGACATTTTTTTGAGCCGCCAGAAAAATATGTTTGTCACGCAGCATCGACTCTTCGATCGCTTTCAATGACGACTCGCGGCCCACTAAAAGCGGATAAATCATATAAGGAAAGATAACAACGTCTTTCAGCGGAAGTATAGGCAGCCGATTATTAATTTCAATCAGCGATCCTTCTCTCATTACTTTATGCATACGAATACTCACGTTTAAACCGAATTCAAATTATAAAAATACTCAAGGAAAATCGGGGTTTATTATTATTTTGAAATTAAGGTACAAAATAAAAAATCTCCCCACAGGTACCCCCTGGACTGAGGAAGATTCTTTCAGACATAAAAATCTAGTAATATTAAGCGCTCTTTTTGACTTCTTTATAGGTGTAAATCGGCTTCTCTTTTTTTAAGATATTATCTTTGGTAATAATACAATTTTTAATATCACTGCGCGATGGGATGTCAAACATGAGATCCAACATCACTTCCTCAAAAATGGCTCTAAGAGCCCGGGCCCCTGTTCCCCTTTTTTGGGCTAACCGAACGATCTCCTGCAATGCTTCGGGTTCAAAATCCAATTCAACTTCGTCCATTTCAAAGAGGCGTTTATACTGTTTGGTTAAAGCATTTTTGGGTTTTAATAAAATGTCCATCAGCATTTCTTCAGTGAGCTCATTCAAAACCGCTAGAACCGGGAGTCGGCCGATTAGCTCAGGAATCAAACCGTACTGCAAGAGATCTTCGGGCTGAACGTGCCGCAACAAATCAGTTGAGCCAACCTCACTCTTCTTCATTTGAGAGCCAAACCCGATGATTCGTTTACCAAGCCGCTTGCTGATAATATCTTGCAAACCAACAAAAGCACCGCCGCAAATAAACAGAATATTTTTTGTTTCAATATTAATCAAATTCTGCTCCGGATGTTTTCGGCCACCCTTTGGCGGCACGGCTGCGCTTGTTCCTTCCAATAACTTTAGAAGTGCCTGCTGTACCCCTTCTCCGGAGACGTCCCGGGTAATGGACGGGTTGCCGTCTTTGCGGGTGATCTTGTCGATTTCGTCAATATAAACGATGCCCCGCTCAGCTTTTTCAACATCATAATCTGAAACTTGAAGCAGCCGCACCAGAATGTTTTCAACATCCTCGCCAACGTATCCCGCTTCCGTCAAAGTTGTCGCATCGGCGATGGTAAAAGGAACCTGTAAAAATTTAGCGAGCGTTTGTGCCAAAAGCGTTTTACCGGTCCCGGTAGATCCTACGAGAAGAATGTTACTCTTTTCAAGCTCGACGTCGTCAAAAGCATCGTAGGATTTAATTCGTTTATAATGATTATAAACTGCAACGGCGAGATTTCGTTTAGCTAAATCCTGGCCAATAACGTAATCGTCCAACGCTAATTTGATGTCGGTAGGAAGGAGCTCTTGATTCTGAAATGATTTGCCACGCCTGATAAAATCTTCCTTGATAATATCGCCGGCGCTTTTTACGCATTCATTGCAAATATAAACGTCCGGTCCCGTGACAATACATTCGACCTGATTGGAATTTTTGCCACAGAATGAGCAAACGTATAATTTTTCAGTGTTTTCCTTCTCCGCCAACCTCAACGTCTCCTATTTGGACTCCGACTTTTTAGTTGCCGCTTTAGTCGTCGCTTTTTTCTTGGTGAGTCCCTTCCTGTCCATCACTTCATCAATGATGCCATATTTTTTCGATTCTTCTGCTGACATGAAGAAGTTGCGGTCAGTATCTTTTGCGATTTTCTCAATGGATTGCCCGGTGTGATTCGCCAGGATTTGGTTGAGTTTTTCTCTTATGACTAAAATTTCCTTAGTCTGAATTTCCAGGTCGCTAGCTTGACCCTGTGTCCCGCCTAAAGGCTGGTGAAGCATAATCCGCGCGTGCGGCAGAGCAAAGCGTTTACCTTTGGCTCCACCGGCTAAAAGAATCGCTCCCATACTCGATGCCTGTCCCATGCAGTAAGTAACTACATCCGGTTTAACGTGCTGCATGGTATCATAAATGGCAAGGCCGGCAGTGACATATCCACCCGGGGAATTGATATAAACCGCAATGTCTTTATCCGGATCGTCGGCTTCTAAGAACAGCATCTGGGCAATACACAAGCTCGCAGCCGTATCATCGATTGCGGCGCCAATAAAAATAATCCGCTCTTTTAATAATCGTGAGAAAATATCATAAGCGCGTTCTCCCCGTCCTGTGGTCTCAATTACCATTGGTACTAGTCCCATATTCGAACTCTTTCCTTAGGTTAATTCTTCAATTATTTAATAGCCAATTGTTGTGCTTTTTCGATATCTTTTCTGGTAATCCTTTTATCTTTTATTTTCGCGTTTACTTCCAAATAATTCAAAACTTTATCTTCGATGACATCTTCTTCAAATTGCAGTTGTGCTCTTTTGTCTTTCAAGGATTTCCTGACCTGTTTTTCTTCAATCTCTCGTTCTTCAGCAAGCCGGTTAATAAAGCTATCTTTGTCTTCCTCTGTAACACTAAGATTCTCTACTTCTTGAAGTTTATCCTTTACCAGCTCCCATCTAAGATTCCAGATCGCTGTCGGACGATAATGATTTCTCAGCTCCTCTTCATCGAACTGTTCTTTTGACTCCTTTTTTGCGTTCTCCACAAAGACATCTAAATAGTTATTAATCATGGATTCAGGGAGATCAAAAGAATTCTTTTTAAGAAGCTCGTCAATAATTCTTCGGCGTAAATGGCTGCGGGCATTAATTTGTGCCTGTTTTGTCAATTTTGCCCGAAGGTCTGTTTTAAGTTGATCGAGACTCTCAAACTTGCCGGTGTCCTTTGCTAATTCATCATCCAATTCCGGAAGCTGTTTCGATTTGATCTCTTTAACATTGACTTCAAAATAATCTTTTTGATTTTCTTTATTAAGTGAATCGGAATGTGAATTTTCTATGGAACCGAGTTCAATCCGGCGCTTATCACCGGGCTTTACCCCGATGAGCTGCTCCGAGAACTCTTTATTATTTGAGTTGTTTGTCGTGATTTGAAAATACCGATCTTTAAATTTCTTGCCGATAATCGGAATGCCGGTGGCATCCACCTGCTGTAAATCAGCGAGGACGAAATGGCCCTCTTCCGCTGCGGTTTCGACCGGCTGCATGACTGCCATTTGTTCCCGCACATCATTCAAGGCATCCGAGATATCCTGATCGTCTACTTCATAGACTTCTCGTTCCACAGAAAGACCCCGATAGGTTTTCAATTCAATATCCGGCACCACCTCACAAACAGCTTTGAAATGCAATCCCTTTTCGGGATCATACTTAATATCCTCAAGCTTGGCCGGGGCTACCAGTCTTAAGTCTTCTTTGTCTCTTACTTCCCGGAGAACGCTTTGAACAACCTCCTCAATGGCTTCGCCTTTCATGGCGTCGCCGTAGAGTTTTTTGATTAAACCCAGAGGAACTTTGCCTTTGCGAAACCCTTGTAATTTTACGTTCTTCTGATACTTTTTGTAAACATTGTCAAAATGAGGCGCCAGTTCAGCTTCCGGAACATCAACCTCAACAACTTTTTCGAAATTTCCCTTTTTTGTAACTTTTGATTCCAAACTACTCTCTTAAATTTTACTTTATAAGATTTTTTTTAAGATAGTGCGAGAGGAGGGACTCGAACCCACACGCCTTGCGACACTAGATCCTAAATCTAGCGCGTCTGCCAATTCCGCCACTCTCGCAAAGTCGGCCAGAAATATATAAATTCTAAAAATTAAAGTCAATATATTATTTACTGCGGGGAGGCTTGCGCGAGGGGGAGTTCTAAGGTGAAGGTAGATCCTTGACCGGGCGCACTATCCACAAATAATTTACCCTGGTGACTCTCTACAATTCCAAAGCAAATACTGAGACCGAGACCTGTGCCTTCACCAACTTCTTTGGTCGTAAAAAACGGGTCGAAAATCTTATTCATATTTTCATTAGAAATCCCGACACCGTTGTCGCTAATCTTAATCTGAACTGAATCCTGAACAAATTTCGAATGAACAGCCAATTTCTTTGGAGTTTTCTTACTTTCCTTTAACGCATGGTTGGCGTTGTTAATTAAATGCACGAAGACTTGCTGCAATTGGTGATAGTCACCGGTAATCTTAGGTAAATTTTGGTCTAATTCTTCTTCGAGATCAATTCCATCCACTTTCAATTGGTAGCTCTGTAATTCCAACACGCTGTTAATAACCTCATTCGTGTCGATGGGTTCACGCTCAGAATCATGTTTTCTTGCAAAGGTCAGTAAGTTCTTAATGATATTCTGACATCTTTTCGTTTCTTTTAAAATCACCTCAATATCGCTTCGAACCTGGGTCGGCAACTCCTCTTCCAATAAAAGCTGAGAATAGCCATATATTCCCCCCAATGGATTGTTTAATTCATGTGCGGCGCCTGAAATCATTTGCCCGAGGGCAGACAGCTTTTCTGAGCGCATGAGTTGTTTTTGCAACTGTACAACTTGCGAAATATCTTTGATGACCAGGAGAAAATCATCTCTTCCTTTTAGGGGCGATTGCGAGACAAGACAGGAGGCACAGTTTCCGCCTGCAACACACATCTCTATTTCATAGATCGACGCTTTACCTGATTTAAGTTCAGCGATTTTTTCGTTGAAAAATCCATGCAAATGCTCCCGTACAAACGCAAGAAAATTTTTCCCGCCGATTTCATCCGGCGCCACGCCATAAAACTTCGCAAACTGATCATTGAAAAACTTTATGGTGCCATCAGAAGCAATTGTTATCATCGAATCTAACGAGCTGTTCAGAACATTCTCTAAATCATTTTTCAATCCCTCTGTTTGCTCATACAATCTTGCATTTGCAACCGCGATACTTATTTGGTTACTAATAGACTCTAAAAGCTCAGTATGTCTTGAATTGAAGAAGTCCTTTTGAATACTTGCAAGAAGCAAAACGCCCAAAGTTTTGTCTTTATATTTCATGGGCACAGCTGCCAAAGAACTCAAATTATTTCGGCCCAACAGAGCAGCAAATTTTGTGGTATTTTCAGTTAGATCGGCGATCAGATGGTGATGACCATTTGAAACCACGCCTCGAACAAAATCAGCCGGGTTGAGATCAATCTCCTTTGACAGCGCAAGTTCTGTAAAAACGCCTTCGCTGGCTTTAAGATCAAATTCATTTGACAATTCTTCATATAGATAAATCGCGCCGGCATCTAATTCTAATTTCTGAGTTAGAGTTGTAATGGCTCCGCTCAAAATTTTTTCCAAAAACAGCGACTGATTCACAACTTCCGAAACCGCATTTAAAACCTGCAATTCCCGATTTCTAACAACGATCTCTGCTTCTACCCGCTTCTTCTCTTTATAGATTTTATGCTTATCAATTACACGATCGATTACTTTGGGTAAAAACCCGGGATAGTCATTATTTTTTACAACGTAATCAAAGGCCCCGGCTTTCAAAGCCTCTACTGCCACTTTCTCATGGCCGTGACCTGTAACTACCACAATCGGAACATCCATAGCTTTGTCTTGTTTGAGACGATTTAATATCGTCAACCCATCTTCGTTTTGAAGATTGTAATCCAATAAAATAATATCAAAGTTCTGCTTCTGCATCACTTGTTCACATCTTGCAGATGAATCAACGATCTTAACCGAATAGTTGCTGGTTTTTTCAAGGCAACTCTTGGCCAAAAAGGCATGATCCGAATTGTCCTCTACCATTAATACTTTTAATACTTTGATTTTGGGGTCATTCATAGCTGAACCAGGTTAGAGCAGTACAAAATGATTTAAGGGACTATTCTACAAAAGAAGTGTTACATCTGATGAACACATTTTAAAAAAATATAACGTGAAATAGATAAGAAGCAAGCACTTTCAAATTTTTTTAAAATAATTTAATATTGGCTTGAAATTTGACCCAAAAAAAGATTGTGAATTTCAGAGGATTGAAACTAATATCCCGTTGCCTGGTGAGCGTAAATTGTGCCTATTCTGAGAGTTTTCCGGAGTAATTCGACTGTATCGAGGTTAACATTGGCACAGTCAATGTAGACCAAATGAAAAAAATAATAAAACTAGCACAACGGTGAATAGTGAAAAGGGGCTAAATAAAACCGGGACCTTCCCATAACTCCCTTTATGAGAAAATCCCAGTGTAAGTAAATCTAATCATTTCCGTTCCAAAATGCCATCCCTTAACTCAACTGTGTCATGCAACTTAAATGCCACATTTATCTTCAAAAACATTTTTCTTCTTAACTTATTATTAATTTTAACTATACGGACATTTGTTTTATGATTTAACAAAGAGATTACTGTTTACTCAACGAACAGTAGTTCCCACATGAAACACCATTGTCGAATCATCAATATCAATTTCGCATTATAGTAAAACCCTGGGCGATGAAAAATTTTTTGGATTTTTTTGGGAGGAAAACACTGATTAACTTGTCTATGTATCCAAAAGAGGAACGTCGTTCCTTTTTTTTAAATGGTGTGTGTGTGAGGTGAAAATCCGGCATCCTCTCAGAGTGAGGCCCAGCCGGATTTGGGACTGCCGTCCAATGTCAGGGAGACACGTTGGGCGGCTTTTTTATTTTTAGGTAGTTTAGAAAGAAATTTGTTCGATGGTACGAACAAGAGAATTGGTCAAAGCTTTATAAGATTTCTTGGGAGGGACAATAATTGCCAGAACAACATCCTGGTCAAATGCATGAAAAAATCGGAAAACGATCTTCCGGTGATTGAATCCTTCAACAATCATCTCCTTTATATTGGATATTTTACCCATTGCATCTGCCATTTTTCTTACTTCCCGCAACATGATTGAAAGCTCCGCCAGCCGATCTTGCTCAATAACCTGCTCGTTATTGAACTCCGCTAAAGGCAGCCCCTCATCCGAAAAAAGGCTTACCATATCATAATTACCCATTTCGGAAATTTCAATCATCTTTTTTTCGATGACCGATTGTGGTGATTTTGTATCCATAAACCCTGAGGTTAGTTAATCAAACTAAAACATCTATTTTGGAAATAACTTCAGTGATAATTTTCTTCAGCGTTTCAATTACACCCATTCCGTTAACAGCCGCTGCTTCGGCATAAGGAACGCCAAAGAAGTTAAGTTTTGACTGCATCATTCCAATCGATTCTAAATTCGGTAAATCTCTTTTATTGTATTGAATAATCCAGGGAAAGCTTTCAAGGGAGTGTCCAAATTCGATGAGATTTTTTTCTAAATCGAGAAGAGAGTCTAGGTTGTCGCCCATGCGCCTTTTTTGAGAATCTGCAACGAAAACAACTCCATCCACGCCTTTCAAAATAATCTTTCGGCTATAATTATAGTAAACCTGTCCGGGCACCGTATAGAGGTTAAATCTTGGCTTGAATCCTTTGACACGGCCCAATTCAAGCTGCATGAAATCAAAATATAAAGTCCGTTCCTCTTTCGTTTTTAAAGTAACTAAATCGCCCCGGACGGTTGGATCAAGTTGTTTGTAAATATGTTCTAAATTAGTTGTTTTCCCCCCCAACCCAGGTCCATAGAAAACGATCTTGAGGTTTATTTCTTGTAAACCATGATTAATGAACATGAACCCGGCAACTTACATCTTTAGCGAACGGTTTAATTCTTCACCTAGCAAGGTTTTGAATTCCAAATCAAGGAATTTTTTGGACTGTTTATCCTGCTCTTCTGCCGTTTTCAGCAAATCAACTAAATCGTTAATGGTTTTTTTTGTATAAATCCTAATCATGCCCAAAGCAACACTGACATCAAAAATCACCATGAGAACAAAATTAAATCCTACATTTGATAGGTATATATTTTTATCCTCGCCCTCATGAAACAAAAACTTAAAACTATTCTTTTCGCCAATCATAGAAGCCATTTGGGCAGTCGCTGAAAAATTGTTGGCTGCAAGAGATGAAATTGCCGGGAGGTCGAGATCTTGTATGTCACCCTTGTGCGTTACCGGGTAGCCGTTGGTCTCACAAAAAACAATTGTTTCCGCGCCGGTGTTTGCGGCTAATTTGTCCAGTATTTTGGCAACGCCGTTGTATATGTCCTCGGAGAGTATGAGTTGGGCGCAGTTTCCTTTATTGATACTTTCCATAAAAAAACCTCCTGAATCAATTATGCAAAATTGATTCTTTTATAAAAATTGAACTGCTCTGTCATTGCCCCTCTCCCAACCTTTCGGCTAAGAATTCAGGCAATTTCGTATTCCTGATTTTTCTTTGCGTTTCAGCAACTGCGTATCCAACACGAAAATTTTCATAAACCTTGGTTTTGTTGTCGTAGATTGAAAAAGATGCCTTTGGATTAAGATCCCTCGGCTGTCCAACACTCCCAACATTGATAATATACCTGCAGTTTTTTTTAATTTTCAAGGGATTTTTTTTGGAAACGAGAGGATGATCGCTTTGTTCATTTAGATGGACAGCCATTGGGACATGAGAATGACCTATAAAACAAATTTGGCTGCTAAATTCAGGAAAATTCAATGCAGCGTCACCAATCGTGTTAATATAGTCCCACTCCTCAGGATTCCGGGGCGTAGCATGAACAATGGTAAAACCGTCCAAGTCAATCTTTAGCGGCAAATCCATCAAAAAATCGACTGACGATCGTGTCAGCTTATCAGCTGTCCACTCGATCGCGCTCCGAGCCCAAAGATTGAAATAGCTAACATCGAGTTTCCCAATGGGTGCATAGTCATGGTTTCCTGCCAGAGTGACCTCCGTCCGCTCTCGAATGATATCGACACATTCATTTGGATTGGGACCGTAGCCGACCACATCCCCCAAACAAAGTATCGAGTCAACCCCCTCTTTTTCAATTTCAGCTAAAACGCTTTCAAGAGCCTCTAAATTACCATGAATGTCGGAAATTATTGCGTATTTCAATCGGATAATCGAGTTTAACGTAATGAAAATTAATTGGCATTAAAATGTACGATTTAAATTTTCAGTATGCAAGAATAATTTTTTTCAGAAGTTACACGAATAGTTTCTAAAACAGCGGTAAGACAATTATTCAATATCGTAATCACAATGACTACCTAGTAGTGTGATTCCTAAATAACCTGCGTAATTAAGTGCTCCTGCGAAGGATCGAAAAATCTGTCTTCGAGTCTGTCATTTAGTAGTCAATAAGTCATTTATTGTCATTGACTTAATGACACAATGACCATCAATGACGGACGCAGAATTTAAAAGACAACAAATACGATTGCCTGTTGAAATAGTAATTAGGAATCACTGTACTAGTATTCAGAGTCGTGCTGAACAAAACGTGATAGATTGAAATCGTGGCGTTCTGACTCCTAGAACTAAAAGCGCCCTTGTAAATGATTACAAGGGCACAAAAATTTTACAGAGGAATTAAATTGTTCCAAACTGGAGGCTATATTACGACCCTTCGGTTAGAAGCGTCTTTAATAATATGAAAATTGGATTGTCTGGTTACAGTCTTAGAATTATCTAAATCTGTTACTTGCAGTACAAGTTTATATTGCCCGGAGTCCAGCCCATCAATCGGTATCCCCAAACTCAAAGCACAAGTTTTTCCTTGCTTATTTTGTTTGTGGTTGACTTTTCTTAGTTCCTGGCCATTCTGGTCAATAATAGTAAAAGTGGCAAGAAATTGGTTGACATTTCGTTTCTTTTTATAGTTAAGATTATAGAGTTCACAATAGACATGCAACACTTTAGAATCAACCCCATAAATGTGTCCCACATTCGGAACGATCTCTCTGCCATTTTTGACTAAAACTGTCTGCTCATCAGTAGTAGTGATGGAAGTTGCCAGCTGAATATCGCTTGCCTGTAACCCTTTCTCAGCGTAATCTGGTACATGCAAACTCCTTCTAAATCCCCTGAATACAGGAGAATGATTCTCGGTTATTGTCACCTGAACTTTATAATCGTCCGGTTTCAGGACAAATGTAAACCGAATGATTTCAGAATAGGTGCTCAAATGCCTGGCTTCTTTATATGAACCCACCTTAACTGAATCGGTGTAACTGGCAGTTTCAACCAGTACATTCTTCTTATTAAAGAGAGTTATTTCGAGGTTATAATAAGCAGTAAAACCATCAGGAACTTTGGTGAATTGCAGGTTCTTATAGGGAAGCTTGCAAAACACTTCTACAAAAGTTTTATTTCCATCAAAAGCTTTGAAGGTAAGGAAGTCGAAAAAATAACTGTTTTGGGCGATATCATGCGTTAAGGATTGGCCAATTACGGTGCTTGAAGTAAAGAGTAGAAACACCAAAAGATAGAATCTTCGCAGTCCTTGCGAAATAACCCAGTTTACGTTTGATAGGTCGGTTGACTTCATGTCATGGCTCCCAAGGTTGTAAATTACTAAATTACTTTTTTTCACTGCTGTCCAAAATAATTTGAAATACAAGGATTCTATGCTGTAAATATGAGAGTTAGTAAAGCCAAAACAGCAAATTGAAAATCAGGTTCCCATTTATTTTTTTCAAATTGAACAGATGCGGTCCAGGATAAAATTCAAATTTATAAGCATCAAATATGCTAAATACGACTAAGTACTCGATAAAATTAATATATATAGACTTGAGTTGGGGCGCTGCCACTACTGCTGCCCTTTCTCATTTGTTTGGATATGAAAAAGTTTTGTACGCTCTTGGCTTCCTCAGGCGAATCGGCTTGCCAGCTGTGCCAGCACTCCTGGTTTTGAAGTCGTGCTCTGGCGAAGGCCGTGTTATCGGGAATACCGAAGGTCCATGATCCGTAAGACCCACTTGCAAGCGTTTGCTCAATTTCTCGTTTGGTTTCAAGTCCTGACATAACTGATTACCTTAGTTTTTATCAACTTGTCATAGTTTTAGGACGAAGCGTTCCACCAAAAAAATAATCGGCAAAAGTGAGAAAAAGCTTAGAAAAAAAGCCTTTAATTTTTGAATAACTCATGATTTTATTTTAATTGTCTTCCTCCACCCACTGAACTGCATCCCTCACCCAAATTTGGGCGTCACCCAGAACCTCCGCGTAAGCACCGGTGCCCCAATTTAACAAGCGGAATGCCGCTTACCAGCAAATTAGCCCGCCTGGCCGAAGGGTCTACCGAGGCGCCGAGTTCTGGGTTTTGATGTCAGCATCCGGAAATACCGGGTCCACGAGCATAGCGGGCTTCCATGAAAATAGAGTTGCTGCCTATCGGTACACTCACGCCAGCGCCGAAGCCGGGAAACCGCTGGTTGGCCCACCCAAATATATACCTATTTTCTTCATGGTAACCTCCCCCGCTTTAGGCGGTTTAGATTCTACTTATCTGCCCTGTCTAAAAAACGCTGGTTAATCAGCCTTTGTTAAGTCGCGCTTCATAACATATATCGTTCCGCCGCTATTTAGTCTAACCATTGCCTCATCCTTTGAAAGACTACCTCTCCGGATTTCAATGACGGTTCCAGGCTGATTTCTTAAATGTCTGGGGATATCCTGATTTTAAAGAATTCGAACTCTGTCACCAGTTTGAATTTCACTCATTGCCAGGCTTCCTTTTTTTGTTTCATGTGTCAATAAACGACCCTTTTTTGAGCACCCAGAATTGTAGCTTTTGTTGCAGGTAAAAAGCAAGTAGAGATTCACAATTTGGGCAGACGGAAATAGGTGAGCTGAAAATAAAAACCCCGACTGGTGGGCCGGGGCAAAAATGAAATAAATCAGCAATACCGACAGTTATCGTCATTAAACGATTTTTTTTGATGTTAGCTTATTTCAGCCCCGGGTCTGAGCGAAGAGGCAAATTTTCAGGCCGGCGGCTTTTCGGCCATTTATGGCGGCAAGTTCTCCTCGTTTCTGGACTTGAAAATAAAGGAAGGCAATACCGAAAATCCCACGGTTGACGGGCGTATCGATGTGCTCGGTTGGGAGGTAAATTACGACGGCCCCCGGCCTGCCTTAAAAAATTCCAATAGGGTCGTCTCGGCAAGGCACCAGGACTTTACCCGCATCCTTGAATTAACCGGACAAGAGGAATTCGGTTCACCCAGATTTACGGATGTCATTGCGAAGATTACAACCGAGTTTAGTCACAAAAACAAACTCTCCTTGCTGGCGATTTGGGCGCTGGAAAACTTCGACCGCACCGTCGAAGATGTCTTCGAAAGCGACGATTTCGCCAGCACAGGTTCTCACAGACCTCGACGAGCAGAAAACCCTCCTGGGGGTGAACTGGCGAAGTCTAATAACCTCAAAAAAAATCTCCACCTATTTGATACGCCGACTTCGTCTTCCCGAACACTTCGTATGTTTCTCCACAAGTCTTTTCCGTCACATAGCCATTTATGAAAATGGCTGAAAAGATGGAGAGCAGACCAATGAACCATAAGACAATCGTAGTAGTACCAGGCCGTTCAGAGAGAATCCCATCACTTGTTCCTTCCAGCATAATTACTAGCCCTGCCACAAACGGTTTGGCTATAAGTATTGGCGGTCCCCACGCCGCCCTCACCGAGCTTGTTAAGGATTTTGTAGTGGAGTATGGTTTTGCCGATCATTTTTTTAGTGGAACACTATTTGGTACTCCGTGATAGAATCCCCCGCACCGCACCCTCGACCAGATTATAAGTCGCATTCAAAGAAATCAGTTCCGGGTCGGCGCTGTAAGGATAAGACGCAATTCCGAGCGCCGCGGATTTCTCATATTTAAACATCAATTCTAAAGCGGCGCCCAGCTCCTTGCTGGTGGGCCCGTCTGGCACCGTCAGCGGATGTCCCAGAACTTCTTGCGGGTCGAGAACATCCATATCGATGTGGATGTAAATCAAGTCCGTTAGTTTGCTCAGGCGCTGCATCTGCCGGTGCAGGTTATCAGACAAATTGCGGATATCGTCAACCGAAACCATTTCGATAAGCGAATTGTCGATGCGTTCCTGTTCGAGCGGGTCCGTGTCTCGAACACCCGCCAAAACGATATATTTCTCAGGGAGGGCCGGATCCAGGCCGGACTGCAGGCGCATGCGGGTGAGACAGTGCCCTGCAGCGACAGCGACCGGCATACCGCCCAGCATGCCACTTAACGTGGTTTCGGGGGTATTGAAATCTCCGTGGGCGTCGATAAAGACTAACCCGACCCTGAGGGGCCGTCTGGTTGGTCCGGAATGCTGCAGTCCGGCAAGCATGCCACTTAAGGAGCTGCAGTTGCCCAGTAGTCCTACCACAAACGAATCCTTCCTTAATTCCTCAGCTACCATTTTACCAAGATGGCCATTGGACATACCGAACTTACTCCATTTTCCGTATGTTTTTTCCTCTTCCGCCGTCAACTTGACTTCTGGCCGAATTTGCACGGTTACGCCCATTTCGTTGAGCATTTTTTCAATGCCGCCGGTGGCCAATGCTGCCGGTCCTCCCGATTTTTCCGGTGAGGCGCGGTCTCCGGTGTATGGGTTTTGAACGAGCACAACGTTGAGTGGGTTCGTGGTTTGTGCGAAAGCATGCATTTGGAACACTATGGTTGATGTAATTGTTAACCATACTATCTTTTGCATATTGAGCACTCCTTTTGTTTTCAAAAAAATCTAATTCTCCTTATCACCAATCGAGGTTAACGACAGAAATTACAACGCTTATCTCGCCCTCATCATAGATGTCGGCCAAACCTCAAAGAAGTAACATCAGATGAGTCGCCACAACTTGCAAGAGCGGCGAATGCCGCGAAGCCCAAAATTGCAATTACAATACGGTGCAACCGTTTTGGGAAAATCATACTAGACTCCCTTTATTATTTTTGCTGATTTCGTACAACTACTATCCCCATTCAACAGCGGAAAACTCTCTCAGTTTTTTGCAGCCTTCTTCTCACTTGTAATTAAGATAGCTTGCATACAGTATAAAGCTATATAGTGGCATTTGGTTTGAGCTTTACTTTTAATAAGCCTCAACCCGGATATTCCCTTGTGGGTCCAATAGCTGGCCAGGGTCGCCAGAATTTCGCCAGCGTCTACTGGTTCAGAAGCTGTCTTGGCTTCGACCGGCGTTCTCTTCTCTCAATAGCAGAAAACACTCTTGTCGGCCTTGTCTGCTTTTCTGCTTTTTCTGTCTATGCCCACCAGTATTTGTCATCATCAGCCTTGTTAGCCGTGATATATTTGGCTTCTTCCAAATTACGAAGGGCATTTTCTATGGCAGCATGAACATCAGCATCCTCGGGTTGTTCGGGATTTTCTGGACTGGATCCGAGGACTCTAATATGGGTTGGTAACCCTTCTTCGCGTTTATGTAAAGTTCCAGAACGAAAAATTCACACTTCCCGCTTCCACAATCATCGAGATGGTGAAAGACGCCCGCCGGCGCACCCTGGACTTGGTCGCGGAAAAAAGTATCGAGGACTGGCTGCTCATTATTTAGGTCCACACTATTTTGGCCACTTCAACCACCATCCCAAGCTTGTACTTCTCATCTCTTACCGTAATACTATTACCCACGATTGAAGTAGAAAAGCCACACTGAGGACTGAGTGCCAGACGCTCTTGCGGGATGTATCGGCTAGCCTCCTTAATACGCGTGATTAACTCTTCCTTCGTTTCCTGATCTGATCTCTTGCTGGTGACCAATCCTAATACGACCATTTTATCGTCGGGTACCTCCTGCAAAGGCTCAAACGAACCTGAGCGTTCATCGTCGTATTCCAGTAATAATCGTTGTGCCTGGATACCTTGAAAGATTGGTTTTGCAAGTAGTTCATAGCCTCCTTCGGTCAGCCACCGGCTGCCCTGGTTGCCACGTCAAAGGTGGAAACCAAAGGTTATTTCTGGAAAACCGCTCATCACCGCGTTGTCCATCTCAATTCCTCGACTCAGCCATTGATCGAGTGTCCAACCCTGCCCCTCGTAGAAGGCCCGAGTTTGCGGATTGAGTAATAATGAATAATGGGGAGCATCGAGTTGAATATAAGTGGCACCTAAACGAACTAACTCAGCAACCTCTGCTCGCAAAATATCCACTACATCTGCCATAAAACTATCCAACGTGGGATAAGCGGCAATTGAGTGTCTTGCTGACCAGAAATTGATAAACAAGCCTGGGCTTGGCAAGGTGATTTTGGCAATGTGAGATGTGCGCGCACGCAGGTATGTAAACTCTTCTGCTGAAAGGTGACGCTTACGTGTTAATTTACCAACAACTCCTAAGGTCTTAGGACGGTCCATCTTCCAATCTCCTACGTGTTCATCCCCATACCACTCTCCCCAAAGGAAAGCATTGATGTCATATTCGCCAAACCCCTCCACTGCTTCTGTCATCTGGCTTTGGAAGGACAACCGGCGCATTTCACCGTCCGTAACAATTTCCAAGCCCGCTTCCTCCTGCAGTGCGATTGCCTGGTCAACTGCTTTATCCTCTATCGCTTTAAATTCTACTTGAGAGATGTGACCTGCAACCAGAGCCTCCCTTGCCTTCAGAAGCTCTGAGGGACGAAGTAAACTGCCTATGACATCAGTATGTAAAGTAATCATCATGCCTTCTCTTAAAGATTTGATGAACCATTATTTGGGGTTACGACCCAAAGCCATCTAACGGCTTGCAACTCACCCGCAGCGGCGAAAGTTGCTCCTTAACTTTATTGACAAAATCAAACAACTAAGATGCTCAAAACCAAGAATTACGCAACAGCCAAGCTGTCGGGTGGAGTTGCTGGTCAGACCCTGTTTGTCAAAATAAGTGATGATCAGAATGATAATTCACGATTATCTGTTAGGACTGTTGACCTGTCAATCTAAGTGTTTCTTTGTACAAAGTCGCTGTTTATTCGAGACAAGGATGTTGTACCTGCCAGCTGCATAATGCGCACGAGTTCCGCACGTAAAATATCCAAAACTTTTTCGACACCTGTCTGACCAAATGCGCCTAGACCCCATACATAGGGTCGGCCAATGCATATAGCGTTTGCGCCTAACGCTAAGGCCTTAAAAATATCTGTTCCCCTGCGAAATCCACCATCAATCAGAACAGGAATCCGGCCTCCCACTTCATTTACAATTTCTGGTAAACATTCTATAGTTCCAAGATTACTTTCTTCCTGCCGACCGCCGTGGTTGGATACAATGATACCATCAACCCCATTTTCAACACTGAGTCTGGCATCTTCACCAGTTACAATGCCCTTTAACACAAGTTTCATGTTTGTGTTTGCCCTAAGCCACTCTATCATCTGCCAGTCGAGACTCGGGTCATGTACTTGGCTGGGAAAGGGAAGTCCTGCGAAATTACCCAAAGCGACTTTCTGAGCTGCTATCATTTGTCTGATAAAACCGAGATGATTTTCTCGGTTTCCTAACACAGGTAAATCAACGGTTAATACCAATACTTTACAGCCCGCTTCTTCTGCTTTCCTTATTAGTTGTGTAGTGATTTTTCGATCGGGTGTTGGGTAGAGTTGAAACCATGCTGATGTGTCTCGCACTTCATTGATTGTTTTGACAGAGTAACTTGATACTGTTGAGACGATCATCTCATGTTTTTTGGCTGCAGTTGCGCGAGCCACAGCCAATTCTCCTTCCGGATGAAATAGTTGCTGGAAACCTATCGGAGCCAGCATAATTGGGGTTTCCATTACTTGCCCAAATAGTTCAACCGAAGTGTCCACATTGCTTACATTTACCAGTCTTCTCGAACGAATCTGTAACTCATCAAAAGCCTTGCGATTGGCTTGTACTGTCTTCATGTCATCAGCGCCACCCGACAGAAAATTGTAAGCATCTTGATTGAGTTTTTGTCGGGCCAGGGTGTCAAAATCAAAGACATTTTTTGCTTCCGAAGGCGACGAGAGCAATAAGTCGCTTTCTTGCGTTTCACCCTTGCATCCCCAAATGCCAAAATAGCTAATCAGTGGTGAGTAGGCAACGAAGCGCAGAAATTCACGGCGATTGTATTCACGAATTTGGGCCTGTGTGTCCATTTTTCCTCCCCAAGCTGAGTAATGGTTGTAATTTCACTGTCTATTAAGTCACTGGGCTTTATGGGCGGGCACTTAGTAAGGCGAAAATTGATTTTAAAGAACTTAAGGTGGTTGCAGTTTGGAACTACACGGGTGTCCTTTTGAACACCTCTGCGAACCAAAACAATCAGGTTGACCTTCCAAGGCTCGAACGACGGCCTCATGACTGCCAGTAACATATTCATGCATAAAAAAACAACTTATATCTTAAAAGTACGTTAAAGTTTCTTAAATAATCAAGTTAAAAATGAGATCAAATTAAAGAAGGGACACAGCCGAGGATATTCAAACTGAGGAAAGGGGATGTTAAAAAGATGCTCAAATAATTCTTCGGCATCGGGCAAAAAGGTTAAGTGAAATCTTCCGCACATGGTGTTTCCTCCCTCGCGATAAGGGTGAATATTTGTCTACCTAATATAGGAAAAAGCTAATTCCGGGTCAAGCGGAAAATGAAACATTCCTAGCGTCATTTTCCAGATTTCCAACTTCGAATGACGAAGAAATAAACTGCCACATTAAGTCCAATGGCAAGCCCTCCGAGAACAAGTTGAATGTCACGCGTCAGACCAGGAGGGTAAATGATTGGTATCAAATACTGCTCGACAAACCCACCCTCGTACCCGGCAGCGCCACCGGCCAACCGTAGCCGATTTTCCAAAGGAGTAAGCGGACAAATCCAACCTTGAAACTCAATGACGGAAATCCAAATCGCCGATGGCAGGTGAAGTAAAATGGTCCACCTTCGCCAGAAGAATAGGAGGCCACCTAAAAGACCAAATAGGATGAACAGGAGGTGGAGAATTACGAGGAAATCCGCGAGTAGCCGGTAGAGCATTATCTGGACTCCTTACTTTCTCTAATAAGATTCAAGCCTTTACAATAAAATTGGCTCTCTCCATTCGCCGACCCATCTCAGCTCTTTTTTGGTTGGAGACTTTTGCATAGACATCTGTTGAGCGGATATCGCGATGACCCAAGCGGTCTTTGACTTCTTCTTCGGTAAAACCGGAATCGAGCATATGCACAGCTACTGAGTGACGCAATGTGTGAGCGTGCCGTTTGTCATCTGGTAGCTTTGCTTTCCTGCCATATTTCTTAAAAAGCACGTCAATCTGTTTTCTCGAAATAGGTTGCTTAAGGCGCGATAAAAACAATACGTCTCGGTCGCTCAAGCCACGAGAATTGAGATAAGTTTTTAGTCGCCTTAAAAACCTGGTGGAGCGGGGTAAGGGATACTCTGCACTCACTCCACCTTTAAGCCGCGTTACCCAAATGCGGTTACGCATTAATTCTAAATGGTCTAGTCCGATCAGGCCGACTTCAGA
>JADFPY010000033.1 GCA_022562085.1 candidate division KSB1 bacterium
AGGCGTGCCGTTGAGCCGTTGATACAATCTTTGAAAGATGCTTCCTGGCAGGTGCATTTGGCTGCCGCCGAATCACTCGGTTCACTTGAAGATGCTCGTGCTTTGAAGCCATTGAGTCAGGCGCTGAAAGATGAAAATAAGCATGTCCGCAAAGAAGCTGCCGAGGCATTGGGTGATCTCAGTCAAAAGGACTAATGGCTTTAGTGTTAAAATTTTTACTTTCGTAACTTTTCACAAATTTCTCAGTATTACCAATTGAAACCATCCCGAGCAAAATTAACCGCAAACTTCTCGTTCTAAATCACTGGTATCCGGGTTTAGAATTCAAGAAAAGGTGCGTTAAGTCTAAGTTTTCAAAAGGATTTCTTATGGGTGGAAACAAAATCAGATTTAAACTTTAAGTCAATTACTGCTAAATTACAAGAAAACGACCCCCCTTTAATTCCCCCCTTGCCATGGGGGAAAATAGAGGAGTTTTGAAGGCTGCGACATTACAATTAGCGCAATTTAATTTTAACCGGACACTCCTGCTAAGTCATAGTAAAAGAAGCTCACTAATGAAATGAAAAGAAAAATAACAACCTTAGGTTTTATTCTAAGGCTGGTCTTCATACTTTCTATCTTACTTGTTTCACGTTCCGTCTTTGGGCAGGATTGGCTGCAATGGGGCGGTCCCGCCGGTGATTTCAAAGTAAAGACGACAGGTCTCGCCGACAAGTGGCCAGCGGACGGGCCAGGGCATCTGTGGAAACGTCCGTTAGGTGAGGGCTATTCATCAATCCTTTACAAAGACGGTCAGCTTTTCACTATGTATGGCGAGGACAAAAGTGAAGTCGTTATTTCATTAAATGCCCAAACGGGTGCAACAAACTGGGAGCATCGCTATTCACGTGAGTTCTGGCCGGAGAGGCGGCAGTATTTCGGGCCCGGTCCAAATGCCTCACCAATTATCGTTGACGACCGGATTATATCCATCGGCATTGCCGGTCAAATGCGATGTCTCGAACTTGCTACCGGAAAGCTGCTCTGGGTACGTGATCTGCCAACCGAGTTCGGCCGGAGACAGCGAGTCGAAGAGTATGGTTACTCAAATAGTCCGCTTCCTTATGGTGACACTATTATCGTGCAAGTAGGCGGCGACGACCAAAGCGTAATCGCCGTCGATCCGAAAGATGGCTCAACGGTTTGGCAAGGTGGACCCGGCGGCGTTAGCTACGCACAGGCCTCAATCATAAAACTCGCTGGACAAGACCAGTTTATTTACTTTTCACCAGAAGGGGTCAACGGGCTCGATCCTTCGACCGGAAAATTCCTTTGGCATTATGAAATTCCATTTGACAATGGAAATCACTTGACGCCGATCGTGAAATGCGACGAAAGCCGTATCTGGGTTTCCAGTCAATTCAATTCCGGTGGGGGAAGACTGCTTGAGATCACCCGTAAGGAAAATAGAATGGACGTGAAGCAGATTTGGTTCGAATCCAAACTGCGCGGGTCATGCTGGACGCTGATCCGAATTGGCGATTTCATCTATGGTTCTGCCGGCGGGCATGATGTTTCGTTTCTCACCGCCTTCAATTGGCGAACCGAAGAGATTGCCTGGCAGCGCCGCGGATTTCATATGGCGCAATGCCTCTACGCCGACCACAAACTTCTTTTTCTCGACAAAAGCGGTAACCTTTCTATAGCGAAAATCTCGCCGGCAGGAGTGGAGGTTCTCGACAGCGCTCAAGTGACCCAGTCCGTTTCATGGACATTGCCTACGCTCGTTTCTACGAAATTATATGTACGGGATAAAAAACATATCCTCGCACTTGAGCTCGGAAGAATTCAAAGTAATGGAAAAATAAATTAGCTAATGAGGTAGTTATGATTGTGACTGAGTTTCTTCGAACAAGAAATCTGTTCTTGGCCGTTATCATTTTAACAATACTTTTGTTGGCCTTCGCTGGCTTTGCTTTTGAAAGCGACAAAGATACTGAACCGCAAAAAACCATGACTGCCCATCGCGTTATCGACGCTCCACGGCTCGATGGCATTCTGGATGACGATGTTTGGAACGGAGTAGAGTTCGTTTCGGGTTTTTTACAAAAAGATCCGAACGAAGGGGAGCCGGCAATAAATAAAACTGAGGTTGGAATCCTTTATAACGACCATTCAATTTATATCGGTGCACGTATGTATTTTGATAAACCGGAGGAAATCCATAATTTTGTGACGCGACGCGATAATGCCGGAAATGCAGAACGATTGATTGTCTCGCTCGATACGTACTATGATCGCAGGACCGCATACAGTTTTGCGGTAACAGCGGGCGGCGTTCGTGTTGATTACTTTCACCCATCCGATCGAGAATTTCACCGGGAATTGACGTTCAACCCTGTCTGGGATGCCGAGGTATCTATCCAACCATTTGGTTGGAGCGCGGAAATGAAAATTCCGTTTTCGCAACTACGCTTTAGTAAGAATGAAAAACAGGTTTGGGGAATAAATATAAACCGTTGGATTCCCAATACCAATGAGGATTTGTACTGGGTACTTATCCCAAAAGAGGAAACCGGCTGGGCTTCGAGGTTTGGTGACCTGGTCGGTATTGAAGGCATCCGACCATCGAGACGAATTGAACTGCTGCCCTACGAAACGAGCAGCGCAATATTCACCGGTGATATAGCAAACGACGATCCGTTCAATGATGGCAGCACCATTAATTCGAGAGTAGGTTTAGACTTGAAAATGGGATTGGGTCCAAACCTGACATTAGATGTTACCTTCAATCCCGATTTCGGTCAAGTGGAAGCGGATCCGTCCGTCGTTAATCTGACTGCATTTGAAACCTTTTTTCGGGAAAAACGGCCGTTTTTCATTGAGGGGAATCAACTTCTGGATAACATCGGCCCGTCATTTTTTTATTCAAGACGAATTGGAGTAAGACCGCATGGCGATGCTGTTGGCGACTTTGTTGATATTCCCGATAATACAACCATTCTAGCAGCTGCGAAAATAAGCGGCCGCCTGAGCTCCGGACTATCGATTGGCGCAATTACTGCTGTTACGGAACGGGAACATGCGGAAACATTCATCGCCGCTACCGATTCAACGCCTGTTGTTAAAGGGAATACCGAAGTTGAGCCTCTGTCTGGTTTCGGGGCTTTTCGTTTGCAGCAGGAATTTGGACCGTCGGCGTCTACGGTTGGTTTAATGTTTACAGGTGTGCGGCGCGATCTTTCCTCAAACAATGCTCTTCGTGAAAGTCTGAATCGACAGGCCTACTCCGGCAATGCCGACTGGAACGTCCGTTTTGAAAACGGTAAATATGAACTCAGTGGATTTGTTGGTTTTTCTCACATTCAAGGGGATAGTTTAGCAATCGTTGGCGCACAGCGATCCAGCGCTCGTTATTTCCAGAGACCTGATGCAAGCCATGTTACCCTCGATTCATCAAGAACTTCATTGACCGGTTATGCCGGTTCGTTAAGATTCAATAAGAGAGGTGGTGAACACTGGCTTTGGGGTACCAGTGTCTCGGCTGAGTCCCCGGCATTTGAATTGAATGACGCCGGCATTCTTTTCGGTTCCGACGGAGTCGGGAATTGGGCTTATTTGACCTATCGCTAAACCAAACCCGGAAAGCTTTTCCGCGATTATGAATTGCAGGTTTTAACTTTTGCTAAATGGAATTACGAGTGGATTAGATCATTCCGAATTTATGACTTCAACTTCGCTTTTACTTTCAAGAATTTTTGGCGCCTGGGGATGCACTACCACTACGCGCCGGACAACCTGAGCTGGACAAAGACCCGTGGCGGACCTGTCATGGGCACACCTTCCCATCAACACCTGCAGGCAAGGCTTTCAAATAATCGAGCCTCCAATTTTAACTGGCGCGCCCGGATGTCATATGTTTGGGATGGTTTGGACGGATTCGATTTTTCCACAAGCGCACGTTTTTCTGTCAAACCCACTGATGCTTTGGAGCTTTCACTCGAACCAGAATACGAACGAGAGCGAACACCACGACAGTATTTCGACGAATTCGGGAATGGCAGAGATGTCACTTTTGGTCAACGTTACGTTTTTTCTGCCATCGATCGCAGCACGCTTTCTACCCAAATCCGCTTGAACTACGCTATCACTCCCGATTTGAGTCTGGAATTGTACGCGGAGCCTTTTGCTGCCAGCGGCAAGCGCTTTGATTTCGGCGAGCTGCTCAAGCCGCGCAGCAAGGATTTGCGCTTTTACGGAACAGACGGCACCACCATTACAGAAAACGGCGAAGGGTTCACAGTAACCGATGGCACAGATACTTTCGAATTGGAGAACCGTGATTTTAATATTCGGTCTTTCCGCAGCAATTTTGTGCTGCGTTGGGAATGGCGCCGGGGCAGTACGCTTTTTCTCGTATGGCAGCAAGATCGCTCTTCCTCGGAAGATCAAGGCAGTTTCGTGACACCGGGGTCTTTATTTGACAGCCTCTCGGCCAGGGGTGATAATTTTCTGGCGTTAAAAGTGAGTTACTGGCTGCCGGTGAATTAGTGTTTAAGCAGTCAGCTTTCAGCAAACAGCCGTCAGCTTAAAGCGGTTAAGTCTTTTAGCTGAGTACTGAGTGTTGAATGCTGGCAGTTGAATGCTGGCAGCTGAATGCTAAATTGTTACAAAATATTAAAGCTTTAAGCGCCTGATACCGATAACTTTATCAGAAGAGACCGGTGATTATCTTTAATATAAATTTAGAGGTAATTACCATGACCCTATCGGGCGCTGATTCTCACGCTCATCAGAGCAATTTTAATGTTTCTGCAGGTTCTTTGCGGGAAAAACCTCAGCAGTCTTCGCAACAGCTCTCCGCGGATGAAAAAAAGCAAGTCGAACAGCTGAAGCGGCGCGACGCCGAGGTAAAGCGGCATGAACAAGCGCATAAAGCCGCTGCCGGACAATTTGCCAGTGGCGGGCCGAGTTATGAGTATCAAACCGGCCCGGATGGCAAACAATATGCCGTTGGCGGGGAAGTTCAGATAGACACCTCGGAAGTGCCGAACGATCCTCAAGCGACAATTCAGAAAGCGCAGCAGATAAAAAGAGCAGCGCTGGCTCCGAAAGATCCTTCAGCGCAGGATAGAAACGTTGCCGCAGCAGCGAGCAAAATGGAGGCGAAAGCACGGCAGGAACTTGCTGAGTTGAAACAAGAAGAGAAACAGCTTTATAATCAGAATGGCCAAAAAGCGGGCCATCCCTCTCAACCCGCTGTGTTTGATTTATTTGTTTAAGAAGTTTATAAACCTTGCAGGTTTATAAAACCTGCAAGTTGGTTTGGGTTCTACTTAATAATGAAGGACGCCACTGCGCCGAAAATTACCCAGCCAATCATGTTAATTGTTCCCCAGCACCAGGCGAGATAATATGGAAATTCGTTGATGACAAGCGGGAAATAGAATTGCCCAAAAAATACAATTAGGCCCACGAATGCGCCGAACATGACACCGCCTTTAGCGCCCTCTCCCCAAGCACTCCTGGTCTTCGAAAACAGCATGGCTCCGGCGATTCCGATTGCAACAGCAACAGCAAAAAACCAACCTGGATTTGCCGGGTCCCTTCCGAAAACCGCATAGCTTTCATAGGTCGAACGCATGATAAAGCCATGCATAAGCCATTGGTAAAGATTTAAAACAATCCCGCCAACAACTCCAGTCAGTAAGATTTTACCCCAATTCATATCTCCCTCCGTTTTTGGTTATGAAATGAGTTAATTTAAGTGAATTGTTTAGGTCGAGGTCTAAGTATAGTATGAATACAATGAGTATAATATAATAGATTGTTGTTGTCAATAAAAAATTTGGTCGGTGGGAACAAGCAAGGAGTGGGGACGCTTGATTTTGTGAGAAATTGACCGGCTAATTGTAGACGCCACATTAAGACTTTCAACGTTATTTTTTGAGACAAAACCGGCTCTAACTTTTATCTTGATTTTACAAAGTTAATAACTTATATTCCTTAATATTTTGGTGTTACTAGGGAATCTTAATGTCTAAAATAATAGCAATTGCAAACCAAAAAGGCGGGGTTGGAAAAACGACCACGGCCGTTAATTTGACCTCGTGCATTGCCGTTGCCGAGAATTCAGTCTTATTAATCGATATCGATCCGCAGGCAAACTCGACCAGCGGTTTAGGTTTGGATCATAAAACAGTTAAAAATAGCATTTATGAAGTGCTTATTGAGAATCTGAACATTCAGGAAGCGGTTGTTGAAACAGGCTTGGATTACTTAGAGCTGGTGCCTTCAGCGGCGCGGTTGGCCGGCGCTGAAGTCGAGCTGGTGAATACGATGTCACGCGAGAATATATTGACCTCTGCTTTAGAGCAGCTTCAAAAAGAGTATGATTACATTTTTATCGACTGCCCGCCTTCTTTAGGTCTTTTAACCATTAATGCTTTGACCGCTGCCAAATCGGTGCTAATTCCAATTCAGTGCGAATATTACGCGCTTGAAGGATTGGGCCAGCTTCTGAATACCATTCGCCTGGTGCAGAAAAACTTGAACCGGGAGCTCGAAATCGAAGGCGTTCTTCTGACTATGTTTGACAACCGGCTGAACCTTTCCAGACAGGTTGCGGATGATGTAAAACAATTTTTTGAAGACAAAGTTTTTAATACCGTAATCGACCGAAATGTCCGTCTGAGCGAAGCTCCAAGTTATGGCAAGCCGATTATTCTTTATGACGCGATCTCACGCGGCTGTGAGAACTATATGCATTTAGCTGAGGAAATTCTGAGTAATGGCCGTTAGAAGGCTTGGCAAAGGATTAAGCGCGCTCATTCCGGATATCCCCAGCGACGACCCTGAGCAATCCGAACGCCTCAGAGAGGTTGAGGTATCCAAAGTCCGACCCAATCCGTTTCAACCCCGCGAAAACTTTGACCCCACGGCTTTACAAGAGCTCAAACAATCGATATCTGAAAAGGGAATCATCCAGCCGATATCCGTGCGAGTTGCAAATTCCGGATACGAACTCATTGCGGGCGAACGCCGTTTGCGTGCGGTCAGCGAGCTGGGTTTGGATCGCATTCCGGCTTATGTTATGGAAGTCACCACGGACGAGGAGATGATAGAGCTCTCCTTAATCGAAAATATTCAAAGAGAAAACCTCAATGCTGTTGATGAGGCAAAAGGATACCAGACACTGGTTATAAAGTTCAACCTGACTCAAGATGAAGTTGCAAAGAAAGTTGGCAAAGATCGCACAACGATTACAAATTCGCTTAGAATTCTCAGGCTTCCAAAAATCATCCAGGATAGTTTAATCAAAGACGAGATTAGCGCAGGACATGCAAGGGCGTTGCTGACTCTAAGCAAAAAGGAAGATCAGGTTAACTTGTGGAAGCAGACTTTAAAAAAAAAATACTCGGTCAGGCAAATTGAAAACATCGTTAAGGCCGAAAAACCTGCCGTCGCGCCCAGGAAAAAATCTCTACCAAAACAGGATCCATTTATAAACGAGGCAGAAAATAAACTCAGAGCTATTTTAGGAACCCAGGTGCGGATTAAGGATAATAAGGGTAAAGGTAAAATTGAAATTGAGTACTATTCGAATAGTGATATTGAAAGAATCTTGGAATTAATGGAAAGGATTTAACGACGACGAGCGAAAAGCGAGGAGTGTAAAACTAACTACACGGTTCTCGCTTCTCGCTCTTCTCTTTTCTCTCCTCGGAAATCCCCTAACTGTTTGAATTTGAAATCTTTGTAACTTTGAGAAATTGCTTGATTTTTAGAATTTTTATTCTAAATTAAGTGACTCTTGTAACCAAATGTTAGCGCAATCGGCTAATTTGAAATGAAAAATGTTTATGCAAACACGCCGTGCACAGAAAGTTTCTATACTTATCGTACCGGAAGACGACGCTGAACCCTACAGTTTCCGAATCAGCACTAATATGGTTAAGTTGCTTTATGTGGTGGCCGCTGTCCTGATTGTCCACATTGTAGTCGGGGCTATTTTCTACTGGAAATACGCAGGTCTTTATTCTTTTAATAAGCAAGTTCTGGCTTACAATTCACAACTTCAAAAAGATAACAAGCGAGTGATTGCTTTAGCAGATCAATTTTACGCTTTGGAGAACGAATATAAGAAAGTTAGAGGTCTTCTCGGTGTCGACCTTGAATCTTCGCAGCAAATGGCCGGTATTGGCGGCCGCCAGAACCTTGTTTCAAGTCAATTGTTTGAAAACATCGTCCCGACAGTTCAAATTAGTCGCGAATCACCCCTGGATGTCAAGGCAGACAATAAACAGTTTTTCTTGTCTCCCAAAAAAAATAAAATTCACAATTTTGCTGAAAGCTTACCGACCCTGCTTCCCGTTAAGGGATTTCTAACACTGGATTTTCAAAAAGAGGGTTGGTTTCAGCCGAAAACGCATAGCGGCATTGACATTGTTGCAAAAAAGGGGACATTGATTCGAGCCTCCGGCGCTGGGGTTGTTATATTCGCCGGTTGGACGTATGATTTGGGTAACTTGATCATTATCGATCACGGCGGCGGTATTCTTTCTTATTATGGTCACAATCAAAGATTGTTGAAATCTGAAAAAATTTATGTCAAAAAAGGGGAAGCAATAGCTTTATTAGGGACTTCCGGAAAGAGTTCGGGACCACACCTCCATTTTGAGATTTGGAAGGATGGGCTGCCGGTAGATCCAAGAGAGTTTATCTTAGCGTTTAACGAAACGATTTCCACTAATTAATGAACCCAAAGTGAGGAATACTATGTTGGGTAAAAGGAACGAAGACTTTAACAGCAGCGGGAATTTAAACACAATCATTGGGAAGGGTTCATCAATTGATGGAACCCTGAAAGTTGATAGTACACTACGCGTCGATGGCAGAATAAAGGGCAAGGTGACGACTAGTGATTCTCTGGTCATCGGCAAAGACGGGGCGATTAACGGCGATGTTGTCGTTCGCAATGCGATAATCGGGGGCAAGTTGAAGGGCAAGCTCACTGCATCCGGGAAAGTTGTTTTAGAAGCGAAATCGGAATTCAAGGGCGAGCTCAAAACTACCAAGCTGGTTATCGATGAAGGCGCGGTTTTTGAGGGTAATTGCTCAATGTCCGCCGAACCCGCTGAAGAGAAAAAAAGCGACTTGCCAAAGAGCAGCGTCGCTGAAATCCTTGAGCAAAAGCAGGAATCCAAGGAACCGAGGAAGCCAAGGAAATAAAAATCGCAAAATGAGGTGACTGAAGATTCCCAAAGTCGCAAAAAAGAGGCCGTTAACGTCAGTGGTTATTTTGATTTGGGTTTCCGTTTTGCGCTTGCAATCGTATTCGGGACTGGAGGAGGATACTGGCTCGATTCAAGATTTAATACTCTTCCCCTATTTTTAATCATTGGTTTGTTCATAGGCGCGACTTCAGGGTTCATGACGATTTACAGAACTGTCTTTCCCCCGAAAATGACGAAAGAAAACGAAGGTGAATGAAAATCTGAAGTTTCTGCTGCAAATTTGCGGGTTCACATCGATACTGTTGGTTGTTGCAATTATTTCTGTAAACCTTTTTGGACGGTCCTATCTGGTTGGGGCGGTTTTTTACGGATACTTGGTAAGTTTGGTTAATATCCTATTTTCATTTTATTCCATAAAATGGGCGTTTAATAAATCGAACTCAACCTTTTTTGCAGTAGTATTAGGCGGAATGGGAGTCAGATTTCTGATTCTTATAGCTGCCCTTTTTTTTGTGTGGAAATTTACTCAAATTCCACTGACTGCATTTATTGTTTTTCTGGTTGCTTTTTATTTGACATTGCAATTCTTTGAAATCAAGTACATTCAAAAGCAATTAAAAATTAGCAAGGCTGTTTCGTAAAAGAATGATTTTGACGCAAACATTATCCTGGTTTTTAACCGGCGGCGGCGTCCAGGAAGGGCACGGTGCTGAACAGCAGGGGCAGGGTGGCGGTGAAGACGAAAAGCTCGGTTCGGAATTTATCATGCACCATATCACCGATCATAAGCTGTTCGATCTGCAAGTGTTCGGGATCGACATCTCTATCACCAAGCACATCTTGATTATGTGGATCGTTTCGGCAATGATGATTTTATTGTTTGGCATACTCTTCCGCAAACCGAAAATGGTGCCGCACGGGCTGGCTAATTTTTTTGAACTCATCATCGAATATCTCGATCAGGAAGTAATGAAGCCGTTTCTCGGTGACCACAGCCGAAAGTATGCTCCCTATTTGCTGACAGCCTTCTTTTTTGTGCTTTTTTGTAATTTGCTGGGACTCGTTCCCGGCTCTGCAACTGCCACCAGCAATATTAGCGTGACTGCGGCGCTGGCGGTGATCACATTTGTGATGGTGATTATGGCGGGCATTAAATACCACGGTCTGGTGGGCTATTGCAAAGGCTTGATTCCGCCCGGATTACCGGTCTTCATTTTACCGATTATAATACCGGTGGAAATTCTCGGATTGTTTACCAAGCACTTTGCTCTGGCCATCCGGCTTTTTGCAAATATGGTTGCCGGCCATGTGGTGGTTTTCGCATTTTTGATGATCATTTTTACATTTAAGAATTGGGCAATCGGCGGCACCACCCTTTTATTTTTACTGTTTGTGAGTTTACTCGAAGTGCTGATTGGTTTGATTCAAGCTTATATTTTCACGATTTTATCAGCCGTATTTATCGGAATGTCGATTCATCAAGATCATTAAATAACAGGTAACTTAATTTAATAAATTTTGTAACTAACAGAAAGGAAAGTTTCATGGGCGATTTAGGATTAGCATATTTAGCCGCAGGGCTTGGCGCTGGTATTTCAGTTATTGGGGGTGCACTAGGTATTGGCAAATTGGCTGGAGCTGCAATGGACGGAATTTCCAGACAACCGGAAGCTGCCGGAGACATTCGCGGTGCGATGATCATTACCGCAGCTATGATTGAAGGCGCGGCGCTTTTGGGTCTCGTTATCTGTTTCCTCCTGGCAGTTAAGGCTTAATTTAAAAACCAACAAAAGGCCGGATAATGGAACTATTAACTCCCAATTTAGGCACATTTTTTTGGACGGCGGCAACATTTGTCCTGCTGCTGCTGGTTTTAAAAAAGTTGGCCTGGGGCCCGATTTTGCAGACCCTTGCAGAGAGAGAAACACGCATCAAAGAAGCGCTTGAAAAAGCCGACGTTGCACAAAAAGAAACGGAAGAAGCCTTAGCAAAGAACCAGGAAATCATGGATGAAGCTAAAAAAGAGGCCCAGGATCTTTTGAGCAAAAGCCGAAAAACCGCCGACACGACGAAAGAGGAGATTATTCAGAAAGCGCATTCGGAGGCCTCGGCAATGCTGGAAAAAGCTAAAAGGGAAATCTCTTTGGAGGGGGAAAAAGCGGTGCATGAAATAAGGAAGCAAACCGCCGAACTGTCTGTGATGATTGCCTCTAAACTCATCGGCAAAACGCTGTCACAGAAAGACCACCAGGACGTTATCGACGATTCACTTAAGAAAATGGAGATGAATTGAAAAATACCGTTCTTGCAAGGAGATACGCCAAGGCGCTTTTTGAGTTAGCAGTTGAGAGAAAAATTCTTGATACGATTCAAAATGAAGTCAGATCCTTTTCACAGAGCCTGGATGACAACCTTCAATTCAGACTTTTTTTCTTCGCGCAAGATGTCAGCAAGAAACAAAAACGCGAAAAAATTGAAGAGCTCATGCAGGACCGGGTGTCCAATGTGTTTTTCAATTTTGTTCTTGTGCTTTTGAAGAAGAACCGCGAGTTCATCTTTCCTGAGATCGTCAAAGAATTTCAATCCATTGTTGATAAGTATCACCGGAAAATAAACGCTTTGGCCATTACCGCCCAACCTCTGGATGAAAAATCTTCATCCAAATTAAAATCTTTGTTAGACAAAACTTTTGATGCAGATGTTCGGATCAGGAACGACATCGATGCGTCAATCTTGGGTGGCATTGTGGTGAACGTCGAAGGCCATGTCTTTGACGGCAGCCTGCAGAGTCAGTTGGCGCGGCTGAAAGATGATTTGGTATCGAATTCAAAAAACACTTCCTAGTGTTAGAGTGTTTATGTGTTAAGGTGTTCGCGCGTAAAACCGTTAACACTTTAATACATTAACACCCAAACACTTATTGCTAAGTATGAATTATTTTTGAGTCTGAAAATGCGACTACCTAATAACTTAAAATCAGGAGGTCTGAGATAGGATGGAAATACGTCCTGACGAAATCACAACAATTATAAAAAAGCAGATTGAGAGCTTTGAAACCACGGTCGAATTGGAAGAAGTCGGCCAAGTTGTCCAGGTTGGCGACGGAATTGCCCGCGTTTACGGCTTAGAAAAAGTTATGGCCGGCGAGCTGGTGGAATTTTCCGGTGGGTTGTTGGGCATGGCTCTGAACCTTGAGGAGGACAACGTCGGTTGTGTGCTTTTTGGCGATGATGTCCACGTTAAAGAGGGGGACTCGGCAAAACGAACCGGCAGAATCATGGAAATTCCCGTCGGTGACGCAATGCTTGGCCGCGTGATAAATCCCTTGGGGCAGCCAATTGACGGCAAAGGTCCGATCAAGACCGACAAGGTTCAACTTATCGAGCGAAAAGCGGAAGGTGTTGTTCAGCGCCAGCCGGTATTGGAACCGCTGCAAACCGGTATCAAAGCGATCGATTCCATGATTCCCATTGGCCGCGGTCAACGTGAGTTGATCATCGGCGACCGGCAGACGGGTAAAACTGCAGTCGTTATTGACACAATTATCAACCAGAAAAATACAGACGTTTTTTGTATTTACGTGGCCATTGGACAAAAAGCGTCCAGTGTTGCAAAGGTTGTCAAAATCCTCGAAGATGCGGGTGCAATGGACTTTACTATTGTGATTGCAGCTTCTGCGAGTGAACCGGCGCCCATGCAATATATTGCCCCGTTTGCCGGTGCGGCGCTTGGAGAATACTTTCGGGATAGCGGCAAACACGCTTTGGTTGTTTACGACGATCTCTCTAAACACGCCTGGGCTTACCGCCAGTTGTCGCTGCTGTTAAGGCGGCCACCGGGTCGTGAAGCTTACCCCGGCGATATTTTTTATCTGCATTCCCGCTTACTGGAACGCGCAGCTAAATTGAACGATGATTTAGGCGGTGGCTCATTGACCGCTTTGCCGATCATTGAAACTCAAGCGGGTGACGTTTCTGCTTATATTCCGACCAACGTTATTTCGATTACCGACGGCCAGATTTATTTAGAGTCGGATCTCTTCTACGCGGGTGTCCGCCCGGCTATCAATGTGGGACTTTCGGTTTCACGGGTTGGCGGTAACGCGCAAACGAAAGCGATGAAGCAAGTCGCTGGACGACTGCGTCTGGATTTGGCCCAGTTCCGCGACCTGGAGGCATTTGCAAAATTCGGTTCGGACCTCGACAAAGTCACCCAACTGCAAATTACCCGGGGCCAGCGCATGGTTGAAATCTTGAAGCAGGGTCAATATACCCCGCTGGTGGTCGAGAAACAAATTGCGATCATTTTTCTCGGGGTAAACGGATTTCTAGATTCGATTCCAGCCGATCAGGTATCGAGACTTGAAACCGAATATCTTCAGTTCATGGAATCGAATTATTCCGACGTTTTGAAGAGCATCGCCGAAAAGAAAAAACTCGATGACGACCTGCATAAAAAGATGACGTCGATTGGTGAAGAGTTTATCAAATCATTCGTGGTTGAGGAATAAGTGGCAACTTTACGTGATATAAAACGCCGCATTAGCAGCGTCAAAAGTACGCAGCAAATTACCAAAGCCATGAAGATGGTCGCTGCGGCAAAACTGCGGAGAGCCCAGGAAAGGTTGTTGAACGCACGGCCGTATGCGCAGCGATTGGAGGAATTGTTGACTCATGTGACGGCCCAGGAAGACCAGCAAAGCAGTCATCCGCTTCTGGAAGTCCGGGAGGCAAATAAACTCTGTTATGTGGTTGTGACTTCGGACCGCGGTTTTTGCGGGGGCTTTAATTCCAATGTCATTAAACGGGCGAAAAGTGAAATTGATTCTCAAGTTTCCGCGGATGCTACGCTTCTGACAGTCGGCGCTAAAGGTACCGATTTTTACTTACGGCGAGATTACCAGATTACGGAAAAGTATATCGACATTTTCAAAGATCTGGATTTTCAACACGCATCAGAAATTTCAGCACGCATTCAAGAGTTGTATCAATCTCAGGAAGTAGATCGCGTTTTTGTTGTATACAACAGTTTTAAGTCGGCTGGAACTCATATAGTCAATGTCACTCAACTGCTCCCTCTTGAACCGCATCAACCTGAAGAAGGCGCAGCGGTTTCCGCTGATTATTTGTATGAACCTGAAGCAGGAAAAATTCTGGATGAGATTATACCGAAAAATATAAATGTACAAATCTGGCGGATTTTGTTAGAATCGTATGCGGCCGAAGAGGGCGCCAGAATGGTTGCAATGGATTCGGCTACGGAAAATGCCGAGGAAATGATCTATGATTTAACCCTGCATTATAATAAAGTTCGTCAGACGGCCATTACTACGCAAATTTCAGAAATTGTTGGCGGCGCTGAAGCGCTGAGAGGATAATCCCCCTTTTGTCATTTCGACCGAAGGGAGAAACCTTTATTACTTATCAAGAAAAGGAAAGCTTAAGAATGAAAGAAGGCCGAGTTTCACAAATCATTGGAGCTGTATTAGACGTTCAATTTGAAGACGGCGATTTACCCGAACTGCTAACCGCTCTGGAAGTTGACCACGATGGCCGCAAAGTCGTTTTGGAGGTGCAGCAGCATTTGGGCGAGCAGACGGCACGCTGCGTTGCGATGGATTCTACCGACGGTTTGGTTCGTGGCATGCCCGTTAAGAATACCGGTAAACCGATCTGCGTGCCGGTGGGTCCGGAAACGCTCGGCAGACTGATGAACATCCTTGGCGAACCGATCGATGACTTAGGTCCCATCAAAACTAAAATGACCTTACCGATTCACCGGGAACCACCAAAGTTTGAGGATCTCGATACAAGTTCGGAAATTCTCGAAACCGGTATTAAAGTAATCGATCTTCTGGAACCATACACAAAAGGCGGTAAGACCGGTCTGTTCGGCGGCGCCGGGGTTGGCAAGACCGTTTTAATTCAAGAACTCATTCGTAACATCGCAACCGAGCACAGTGGATATTCCGTATTCGGCGGCGTAGGCGAAAGAACCCGTGAAGGAAACGATCTCTGGCTCGAAATGAAAGAGTCTGGCGTTCTCGAAAAAACCTGTCTGGTATTTGGACAAATGAACGAGCTGCCTGGCGCGAGACAAAGAGTTGGGCTCACAGCGTTGACTGCCGCAGAATACTTCAGGGATGAAGAAGGTAAGGACGTTCTGCTTTTTATTGACAATATTTTCCGGTTTACGCAAGCCGGTTCTGAAGTGTCTGCGCTCTTAGGTCGGATGCCGTCGGCGGTGGGTTATCAGCCAACCCTCGCCACTGAAATGGGTGAACTGCAAGAGAGAATCACTTCAACAAAGAAAGGCTCGGTTACTTCCGTACAAGCGATTTACGTACCCGCCGACGATTTAACCGATCCGGCTCCTGCTACCACGTTTGCCCACCTGGATGCGACCACAGTGCTCTCGCGGCAAATTGCCGAGTTGGGGCTTTATCCAGCGGTGGATCCGTTGGATTCAACCTCACGAATTTTAGACCCGCATATTGTCGGAGAGGAACATTATCAGATTGCCCGTCAGGTCCAACAAATTCTGCAGAAGAACAAAGATTTACAAGATATTATCGCGATTCTCGGGATGGAAGAACTTTCCGATGAAGACAGGATTGTTGTGAACCGCGCGCGTAGAATTCAACGGTTCCTGTCACAACCGTTCTTCGTTGCTGAGGCATTTACCGGAACACCCGGACAGTATGTTCGTCTGGAAGAAACGATTCGCGGTTTCAAAGGCATCGTCGAAGGTGAATACGATGACTTTCCGGAACAGGCTTTTTATATGATTGGCACTATCGACGAAGCAATCGCAAATGCTGAAGAAATGAAAAAAGCAGCTTAGGGATGGAATCGTTTTATCATTAAAGTGAAACCATGTTACCCGAAAAACTAAACATAGAAATTCTCACTCCAAATAAGAAAGTCTATTCCGAAGAGGCTTCCTCCGTTCGGCTTCCGGGCTTTGAAGGTTACTTCGGTGTTTTCCCGGGCCACACCCCGCTTTTGGCAACGCTGAAAATAGGTGAAATTAAAGTAGAGAAAGACGGCAAGACCGACTACTTTGCAGCGAGTGGCGGTGTTGTTGAAGTCCTTCCGGGGAGCATCTCCATTCTTGTTGAAACTTCCGAACTTGCTGCAGACATCGATAAAAAGCGAGCTGCCGCTTCCAAAGAGAGAGCCGAAAAAAAAATAAAAGAAGGCAGGAAACAGTGGGATATTAAACGCGCTGAAGTGGCATTAGCGCGGGCAATTAACAGAATGCGGGTCACCTCAAGTATCTAACTGATTTTTTCCACCCTAAAGTCAAATTTTCTAATTCAGGTTATTTATTCATTAAGCAAAGCGTCTGGCAATCCGCGCCCGGGATTTGGCAGCTTCTATTTCATGGTTGCGTGGCGGAGATTTGGTTGCAAGCGAACTAATCAATTGCCGGGCAATGTATGTGACATCTTCAACGCCCTGCTCAAAAACGGCTTCGTTTACTTTTGAAGGTTTGTTAAATCCGCTCAATTTGCGTACGAACTGTAAAGAAGCTGCTTGAATCTCCTCGTCTGTAGCAGGCGGATCGAAGTTGAACAATGTTTTAATATTTCTACACATACTGCCTCTAAAAGTAATTAATTAACCTGAATAATTCATAGCTGGCGAAGCCGAAAACTCAAAATCCCAAATGTACAAATCCCAAATAAATTTCAAATTTCAAGCTCCAATTTTCTTCTCGTTAATTTGAGTAGGCGTTTCCAACGGTGTACTCTAAGTTTGGAATTTCAAATTTGGTTCTTGGGATTTATTTGAAATTTGAGATTTGTTTTTTGTCATTTTTTTGCAAAAAAATGCAAAAGTTTACCGACATAGTATAAACCTGGATTTTGGGAAAAAATCCATCACCGCAGTGCTGATAGATGGTTGCGGAAATAAGCGAAGCGGTTTCCGCAACCCAGGCAACACGCAAAACTCCTAACGGCCAATCGCAAACAAATGCTCCTTGGCCCGCACATACATCATGCCCTCTGAAAGGGCGGGCGTAGCCATGACCAGCTCACCGATTTCATTTTTTGCAACCAGCTCATATTCGGGTCCGGCTTTGATCACAAAGATGTCGCCGTCCTCGCCGGTCAGGTAGATTTTGCCATCGGCCGCGACCGGAGAGGCACTAAACCCGCCGCCGGCGTGGCGAATTCGCTGACGGTACTTTTCTTGGCCGGTTTGTAAATCATAGCAATCAAGCACGCCGTTGTTGTTGAGCGAATAAAGATAGTCACCGTAAATGATCGGTGTTGGCATGTAAGGCCCGCGGCCACGTTTACTCCAGGCCACGAAATCGTTAGAGGTCTGTTCTTCAGTTAGTGTGATTTCGCCCGTGGCGCCTGCACGAATGGCAAAAATGGGCTTTACCGGCCGCCGGCCGCTGGCAACGATAATCAGATCGTCTTTAAATATCGGTGTGGGTGCGGTAATCTTGGAGCTGCCGCCGAGCCGCCACAACTCTTTGCCGGTGAGCGGATCATAGCCTTGGATGAAATTTGAGGCGTTAGTAATCAGCTCAACTCTTTTGCCCGGGTAAATCGTCGGTGTGCCCCAACCGGGCAGTTCGTCACGTTGGGTCTTCCAGACGGTCTTGCCTGTTTTAGTATCGAGGGCGATCAGAAAATCCTCACCCTGGGTGTCGCACTGCACAATAACCAGGTCGCGGTAAATGATGGGGGAGCTCGCAGTGCCCCATTCGTAGCTCGGCAGGTCATAAGCCCCGGCGTTCAGGCGCCCGAGGTCTTTTTTCCAGAGAAACTTGCCTTCCATGTCGAAGGCAAAAAGACCTTCAGAGCCAAAAAAAGCAACCACGATTTCACCGTTCGTTGCCGGAGTCGAATTAGCATAAGTTGCTTTGATATGCCGCTTGTCTTTCGGCACTCTTTCCGCAGCCAGCGCTTCCCAGATGATTTCGCCGCTGGTTTTGGCGAGACAGTAAACCAGCCAGCGGTGCACCGAGCGATCGCTGGAAGCTGTGCCTTCCCCGTACAGACCGTGTTTAAATGTGTGGTCACCGGCGCTGCTGATGGCTGTGGTGACAAAAATCCTTTTCCCCCAAACAATCGGGCTGGAGTGCGCCAGCCCCGGGATGTCGGTTTTCCATTTTATGTTGCTGCCGCTTTCTCCGTGCCATTGGTCGGGCAGGTTCTGGCCGTCGGCGACTCCGGAAGCGTATCTTCCGCGGAAAGAGGGCCAGTTCGTGTCAGTAGTTTTTGATTTTTCATCTCCGGCATACGCCATTAAAGATAGGTTCAGGAGAAATATCCATGAGAAAAAACCCCGAAGAATGGGTCCTAATAATTTAGCCATTTTTTCTTTTTTTCCTTTTTGGGATGTTAGCAGACATCTATCAGCTCAATTTCGGTAATTGACAAACTGCAGCGGAATATCCAGCTTCGCATCCTTGAGCATGGCCATCACTTTCTGCAGGTCGTCTCTTTTCTTGCCGCTGACCCGAACCTGGTCGCCCTGGATAGCAGCCTGAACTTTCATTTTCATATCCTTGATCATCTTGACCATTTTTTTGGCCATTTCCGTTTCAATACCCTGGCGAATCGTGGTTTTTTGGCGGGCGCCTTTACCGAACTCCTCCACCTTGTCAAAAACGAGCGCTTTCAGATCGACCTTGCGCGCGGTGAATTTTCCGATCAGGATATCCCGCATCTGTTTTATTTGAAATTCGCTGTCCCCGTGCAGAATGATTTCCGACCCGGTATGCTCAAATCGTGCGTCGGAGCCTTTGAAATCGAACCGGGTTGAGACTTCGCGCTTGGCCTGGTCAACGGCATTGGTGACTTCGTGCATGTTGACTTCGGAAACAATATCGAATGATTGCATTGTTTTTCTCCTTCTGTGTTTTGCATTACCCGTCGTTGCGAGCGACTGTAAGGCCTGTCCTGAGCAGTGCCGAAGGAAGCGAAGCAATCTCCCTATAAGTAGTTAAAGGTTGCTTCGTGGTCCCGATTTCATTATTAGCTATTTAAGGATTGTCGGGACTCCTCGCCAAGACGGAATAGCTCATTTTCTTGTTTTAACATTATCTTTTTGCACTGATTTATAGAATCTACCAAATTTTTTATCGCGACGGCGTTTTTCCAGATAGGACCTCTCGTTGAAAGCAGATTCCTTTTTCATTTGAATATAATTATGATAACGCTCCTGAGAAATGCTGCCGTCATCTACCGCACTCAATACTGCGCAGCCGTTTTCCTGCAGATGTGTGCAATTCGTAAAGCGGCACTTGTTTGCCAGTTCCACGATATCAGAAAAAGTCTCCTGAAGTCCCGACTCTACTCCGATGTTTCCCAACTCGCGCATCCCCGGCATATCGATGATCATGGCGCCGTTTTTAAGAGTAATTAATTGCCGGCGGGAGGTCGTGTGTTTTCCTCTTTCGTCCTTTTCTCTGACTTCCTGGGTTTTAAATAAATCTTCACCGAGTAGTTTATTTAATAAGGTCGTTTTTCCAACTCCGGATGAACCCAGCAAGCAGACTGTTTCTCCGGGGACTAAGTGCGCATGAATCTGGTCGAGTCCCGAGCCGTTGAGATTACTAAAGGCCAGTACTTGAACGTCCGGCACTGTCGAGTGCATTGCAAGCAGCTTTTCTTCAATTTCTTCGGGAGACACCAAATCACTTTTGCTCAGCAAAACGACCGGGCGGATATTGGCTTCATGAATCATCGCCAAATATCTTTCCAGACGCCGCAAATTATAGTTGGAATCCAGTGACTGCATAATAAAGGCTGTATCGATATTGGCGGCAATCAATTGAAATTCTATCTTCTTGCCCGAAGTTTTCCGTTTCAGAATTGATTTTCTCGGCACGAGCTCATGGATGACTGCAAAAGAATCATCATCAAAATATTGGGCATAAACCCAATCGCCAACTGTGGGGGTGTCAAGGGAGGATTCAACATTGAATAAGAACTTACCCGTAAGTTCGGCAAAGACTTCTTTCTTTTCATTTTTGAGAATGAAATTGTCTTTGTTAACAGCGGTGACCCGAGCTATTTTATAGTCGTGCAGCTTTGCAGGGTCTAGTTTATCCTTTAGCCAGGGGTTTAGGTCTAACTTTTCTAAGTTCATTGAGAATTGATAAAGTTGCTCATTTTTTCACAAAGGTAACTAATCCACACCAAAAGTACAATTCATTTTCTTTAGTCTACCCCAACCTCCGAAACGAGCTCGCTTTAAGAATCAAGAAGACATCCTTGCCGGTCTGCAATCCCAAACGTTCCACTGTTGTCGGGACAATTTCCACTGTAAACTTAGGGCCGGCCGCTATGTCAACCAGAATTCTTTCACCCAAATGATGAATGTCCGTTATTGTGCCCTTAAGAATGTTGGTGGCGCTTAAGCCGTCCGGTTTTTTTACGCCGATGATGATTTCTGAAGCCGGGATATTCAGAGTGAGTTTCTCACCGATCGTGCAGTCCAGATGCGGCAGCACAAAGGAAAGTTCACCGCAACTGGCCTCGGTTAATCCTTTTGAAGATTTGTCAGCGGTGACTGTCATTTCAAGGATGTTGGCAATGTCAGCGCTTGCAACCAAAGGAGCAGCGGTCATTTTGTCGAGCTGTGCATAAGGCCGGCCATAACCGATATTTCTGCCATTTTGGAGGATGACCACCTCGTCGGCAAAATTCAAAACGTTTGCAAGATCGTGCGAAACATACAAAATCGGCAGTTCGAACTTCCGGTGGATTTCTTTGAGGAATTTCAGGAATGAAAGCCGGGCGGATAAATCCAGGGCAGCTAACGGTTCATCCATCAACAGATAATCCGGCGAGGCCAACAGCGCCCGGGCCAGGGCAACCCGCTGTTTTTCACCTCCGGAAAGGTCGGCGGGCATGCGGGTTAGGTGCGCCTTGAGTCCAGCCACCTCGACAATTTCTGAAAAGCTGAACCGGCGTTTTTCTTGCGGAGTTTTGGTCAAACCGAACTCGAGATTTTTCTGCACAGAATAATGTGGAAACAAGCGGCTCTCTTGAAATATATAACCGATGTTTCGATCTTGTGGAGAAGCATTGATTCGTTTTTTGTCTGAAAATAAAATTCGGTCATCAAGAGAGACCTCCCCTTCGGCTGGCTGGGTTAATCCGGCAATCAAATTTAGAGTTGTTGTTTTACCCGAACCGGAGGGTCCAAACAGAGCGGTAAAAGCAGACTTGATTTCCAGATCGAGTTCGAGTTCGAAATTCGGCCAATGTTTTTTTAGTTTCAGGCTAAGCATTTTTCATTCGCCGCAGCATGAGCTCGTTGAGTAAAATACTTAAATAGGAAATAACCACCGAGACGATAAGCAGAATTGTGGCTTTACTGGCTCCATCCGGTTGATTGAAATAGGTGAAAACCGCCAGGGGAATCGTTTGGGTTTTGCCGAGTATGTTGCCGGCAAAAATGATAGTGGCGCCAAATTCGCCCAGCGCCCTTGCAAACGCCAGAACACTTCCGGCAATGATGCCGTTGGCTGCAAGAGGTAAGGTAATCCTAAAAAAGACACTTGCTTCGCTGGCGCGCAGCATCCGGCCGGCTTCCTCCAGCTTTTCATCGACGGAGTCGACAGCAACCCGTACCGCGCGCACCAGCAATGGAAAGCTGACCACCGCAGAAGCGATCACGGCCGCCCACCAGGTAAACGCCAAATTTATGCCAAACCACTCTTTGAGAAATCGTCCAATGAAGCCGGAAGGACCCAGGAGAATCAAAAGTAAATAGCCGGTCACTACCGGTGGCAGAACCAGCGGAATATTGACGAGGCCATCTAAAAGCGATTTACCGATGAACCTTTTGCGTGAAAAAAGCCAGCCGAGATAAGTACCGATCGGAATGATAATAATCGTGGAGAGAGTCGCTACTTTTAAAGAGAGAAGGATAATTTGAAGCTGGTTGTTCACTCGTCCCGCTCGCTTTCAGGAATGATGAAACCGCTTTCTCTGAAAATCCGCTTTGCGGTTCCCGATTGTAGAAATGCCAAAAAAACAGCGCTCAGAGGATGTGTCGAGATGTGAGTCGTAGCAGCCGAATACTGAATGTCAGGCTGAATCTCTTTAGGTAAGCTGCCGGAGATAAGGATTTTTTTGCTGATTGCAGCATCAGTTCGGTAAACGAGTGCATAGTCCACATCACCTCTTTCGACATACGCCAGGGCAGCTCGCACATCTAAAGCCGGAATGCATTTTGATTTAATTTTTTCCCAGAGCCCCGCTTTCTCTAAAGCGGTTTTTGCATAGATACCCGCGGGTACGTGGGACCAGTCGGCAAGAGTAATTCTCACAACATCCGAACTGAGCAAATCCTCTAAACCAGTTAAGTGTCTTTGACTATTTTTGGAAGTGACCAAAACCAATTCGTTACCTAAAAAATTGACTTGGGAGTCTTTCTTTAATTTATTTTTTTCCATTAAAAACTGCAACCATTGCAGATTCGCCGACAGATAGATATCCGCATCCGCGCCCTGCTCGATTTGTTTGGCTAGAATAGAGGAGGCAGCAAAATTGAATTCTACTTTGGTTTTTTCGGATTCCTTTTGAAATGCATCAGCGACGGCCGGCATGACTGAGGCCAAGCTCGCGGCGGCAAATATCCGCAAAGGACGGTCTGACTCCCTGGAATTTTCCGAGGAACAAGAAATTAATCGAGAAAAAAATAATCCAAGGAGAAGAGTTTTAAACAGGTTGTGTCGCATAAAAGATTGCTAGTATAGTTTTTTTTATATACAGACTTTTGGCTTAAAAAGCAAGGAGTCGAAAAGTGTAGGTTAGAAATATCTGAAGGATTTTCAGAGATTTTTTGACAAAACTAAAAGTCAATTAGGTCGCGCGATCATAATTGACCTGCTTTAGGGAAGGATAACAAGAAAGGGAGAATTCGAAATGAATCTCTTCGAATCTTATTGCTCTTTTTAGAGACTGCAAAAAATGCAAAAATACCCGGCTTAATTTCTGCACTGTTTATAATATTATTTATCGTTTTTTCATGTTTTAAAAACAGATACTTTTTTTATAGACTCCAAAAACTCAAAAAAACGCACCCCTGAAAATGCTCATTATCATCGATAAAACTTTGCTGCCTGAATCAGAAGCAAGACATACCAAAACAGCCGCTTGCTGATGAAGCAAGACGGCTTTTATGTGGAATTTGGAATTAGTAGCTATTATAGCGATTTAGTTTGAGGATGTACTGATGACGACTTTTACATTTTTCGGCGCTGTCGGTGCCTGAGTATCTGAGGGCGGAGGAATAAATAAACTAACTTCTTGCGAAAATGTACTTTCGTTACCGGCTACATCGTAAGCAGTAACTACGAAGTAATATGTCGTGTTTGTCTGCAAACCTTTGATTTCTACAGAAGTTGCATTCCCCGCATCAACATTGGTATTATAGCTGCCAGATTGAGTACCGTAATAAATCCGGTATCCGGCCAAGTCGGACTCTGAATTTGGATCCCATGATGCGTTGACATCGTCTGTATATCCGGGAATACTTAATAAAAGAACAAATGAGATAGCGCTGGCTATTTTTAGCATTTTTTCTCCTTCTAAATCTCTTACATTTCCTGTTGATTGCGATTTGCATAGTTTACAATGATTGTGCCAAACTGTTTATGCTCGGGTTCTGAAGCTCAGGGCGTTACTCGCGGTCTCCCCCAAATCTCCTAAATTATGAAGATTTCTTTATGGATTTCGATTATTGCATAAGTATAAGATATGTCTGGACTTGGAGTTTTTAAAATAGAATAAAATCCAATTCAAATCATGTGAATGGAAAGGAAATCAGGTTCTGATCAAAACAGTTTGCAAACAGAAACATACTCGAGGAGACACTCGCTGATTTGTGGTTACATTCGTGAAATATAGGTTTCAATTATGAAAAAAGGGCAAAGTTACATTCTTTGCACTTTTTTATCTCCGCTCCCCTTTTTCGGCACTCCTGAAATTCCGAAAATAATTCAACTTTGGAGAAAAATTGGATTGTTTTTTCGATTGATAGTGAAGCTTTTGAGTCTCTATTCAACAAAAAATCCCTTTATGAGGGCTCCCAACTATATAGAGCTTTTCTGCGATTTACCTGAGGGTTGAAGAGCCATCGTCATTATGTGACAGCATTTGACGGACACAAGAACGAGCATAGACTTTTTTATAGACCCAAATGAATTCTCCCCTTAAAAAACAAGAAGAAGTCTACGACTAATCAGTTGAGCATGCGGTGTCCAGAAGGTTTTCATCCCAGCACCCTTTGACACCATTCTTGCTGATGTAACCCTCTTGCGTCGTCTTATTCCAGGAAACTTCCACAGTATTGCTTGCGGAAACATCGATAAGTGTCATGGTTACAATATCGCCATCAACTGTGTAAGTTATTGAATCGCCGGCGTCAGCATCGTCGCTGTTGTTTAAGAAAGCCAAAGTACGATCGGTTTCCGAAGTATAAATCCAATTAATTCTCACTGTTTGTTGGCTTTCCTCCGGTCTGATTTCATCGTAGAACTGCCAGTGACCTGAGGTTCCGTCAATTCGGTTTTCGCCGGTATACCAGAGAAAATCGGTTAAAGGGGTTGGCAGCTGCCGGGTCACAAACATTTCCCAGTTGATCACGTCGCCGTTAATTTGAGCTTTCAACTGCAGGGAAATGGTTTGATTGGGAAATTCATGTGAAGTATTCCAGCACCATTTTCCTGCTGCTTCATCGAATGTTGGTTCTACACTTAAAGCAGCGGCAGTGGCACCGACCGGAATGGTGAGCGCAACAATAACCCATAAATTCACAACCAAAACAGTGAGTACGGCTTCACCAAAATTTGTTCGTAGATTGTTCAAATCCGAAGTTTTGGACAATATTTGATTGCCGCCGTCAAACAGCGAAAGATCGATGGTCATGGTTTCTTGTGGTGGGATGTCCGGCGCCGTGTCGGCCGGACCGGTGCTGTCGCCGCAGGCCGGTAAAAAAGTCAGGTAACCGCACAAAAAGAAAATCAACATTGTATCCTTAATTGATGTTTTCATTTCCTGAATCCTTTCATTTACTGGGTTAAACGATATGCCGATTTACTTGAAATCGACTTAATTTAATTAAATTTTTTGAAAATGCAGGAACGTGTAAACAAAATATAAAAGCAATCGGTTGAATCAAGAATGGAATTTATCTATTGTTTATCAATTTTTGGGCCAAACCTTGTTCTGAGGAATTTATGACGAAGAATCTCCTGTTTTTGAGCTTAAAGTTGAGATTTTTCACTGGTGTTCCAAATAACCAGAATAGCCTTTCTGCAAATAAAAATCGTGAACGAAGTCCACAGGTGTAGCATTTTCACCACATGTTTTTTACTTTTTAAGTGCAATTTTATTTTGTATTTTTGATTCATTGTATGGGACTATCCAAAAAGTCCAGAATGTCGTTGCGAATCCCGCGTTTCTTTGCGGAATGAAGCAATCTCATGCTTACGAAGAAGCTAGATTGCTTCGCGAAAAACGCTCGCAAAGACGTCGTTTTGCACCTTTTTGGCCAGTCCAAGGATTTTTTTGCGAAAGTCTAAGAGAAAATGATTCTCAAACCTGAACAGATAAAAGAAGTCATCGGCAACGTTCAAAAGCGTAAGGAGCCAATTAAAGGCTACATTCCGGCTGCGGTCCTGCTGCTCTTTTTCGAAAAAGAGCAGCAAAGCCATTTAGTTTATATCCGCCGGACACACGGCATGAACATCCACAGCGGGCACATGGCCTTCCCGGGCGGAA
>JADFPY010000034.1:0-10137 GCA_022562085.1 candidate division KSB1 bacterium
TGCGAAACCGTCCGATGTCGAATTGCTCCGACCGTCCCGAATTCACGGACACCCTCTACGGACAATGTCCACACAGTATCGCCCACGCGCAAGTCTTCGATGACGCGCGAACCATCCGGCGTATCAATCTTCGTTCCTTCGGCTGTGAAACGGCATTAGTTCAATCCCAGGTTCACGGTGCGGTAGGACTCCGGGGCTTACCCATTTCAACGTTCTTGTCACCATCGCTCATGTGAATGTGGAAAAATCGCCCGGGAATGCTCTGGAATGAAAAAGCCGAAAATATTTTTAGCATGCATACTTATTCCATGATTTTATTATGGCATAACGAAATCGACAAAGCAACTAAAATCGCGCAGGGATTTCTCAAAGATGAGGATTCTTTTGATAGGTTTCCTGAAGATATTAGCCTTTTTCTGATGGTGTTAATGGCTAAAAAGCAGTATCATCTCGCATTCAAAATCTTCACTGAAAATCCCTTCAATTTGAAAGACCGATTCAAGCCTGTATATTATGCCTTAATGTCATTCATGCAGAAGGAATACCCGAACGAATACCGCAAAATGGGCGGTGAATTAAAACAGACGGTTGAAGAAATCCTGCAAAAGATTCAGCAATTAGCGAAAGATTATGATTAGGTGCAAGATTACAACAATTGCCTACTTCGTCGCTTCCACCATCAACTCAGTCATTCGACTCACGTACTCATTGGGCGAGGTCAGACTGCCTTCAATAAGCAGTGCGCCTTCATAAAGCTGCATCATACTGCTGCGCAAAACCGAGTCCGTGTCGTCGGCAATGAGCCTTTTGCCTAAATTTTTGATGAGCGGGTGGGATAAATTGATTTCGAGAATTTTCTTGGAACCGGCGTAATCCTTGTTCATCATCTGCATCATCTTTTCCATCTGCTTGTCCATGCCTTCTTTGCCGACCACCAGGGTCGCTGCCGAATCCACCAAACGTTTTGAAGCGATCACGTCCTCAACTTTGTCGCCGAGCGTTTTCTTAAACACATCGATTAAAGATTTTGCGACGTCTTCACCAAGCGCCTCTTTTTTGCCGTCTTTCTTATCTTCTTTGAGATCGAGATCAGCTTTGTCGATGGATTGCACGGGCTTTTTATCATACTCATTCAAACCGGGCACAATAAACACATCAAAAGGATCGCTCAGCAGCAGAACCTCGATGCCGTTCTTTTTAAAATACTCGAGATTTGGGTTTCGCTCAATTGTCTCACGGTGCTCGCCGGAAATGTAGTAGATTTCTTTCTGATCTTTTTTCATGTTCCCGACATATTCTTTGAGTGAAGTCAGTTCGCCTTTCTGCGTCTTCGAAGTTTCGAAGCGCAGCAATTCGATAATCTTATCCTTGTTGGCGAAATCCGAGTTAACGCCGGTTTTAAAGATAGGTCCGAAATTCTTGTAAAACTTTTCATATTTCCCTTTATCGTTTTTGGCCCAATCTTCAAACCACCCCAGAATCTTGCTAACCAGAACATTTTTGATTTTCACCATGACCGGACTTGACTGGGTCACTTCCCGGGAGACATTCAAAGGCAGGTCTTCCGTATCCACAACCCCTTCCAGAAATCGCAAATACTCCGGCAGCAGCTCCTTGCAATCATCCTGAATGAATATTTTGCTTGAATAAAGCTGAAGCGACTTTTCCAGGTGTTCGCGCATAAACGTCGCCGGCGCGGTTTCCGGCACAAAAATGAGTGCTTTGAAATTTACCGCGCCTTCGAGTGATAAATGCAGGTGTCCCATCGGCGCATTAAAATCATTGGAGATGAATTTATAAAATTCCGTGAGCTCTTCCTCCTTGACTTGCTTTTTCTGCTGGTGCCAAACCGCGCTGACACGGTTCACTTCTTCTTTATCTACAAAAATCGGGAAGTCGACAAAATTCGAATACTTCTTGATGACATTTTTGACCCGAAATTCTTCACTGAAATCCTGGTGTTCTTTTTTAAGTTTAAAAGAAATCTTCGTGCCCCTGGTCTTTTTGTCGATCTCCTCAATGGTGAACTTGCCCTCGCCGCTGGAAACCCAGCGATAACCTTTTGAATTCTTATCAGCGTGGCGCGTTTCGATGGTCACTTTATCCGTGACCATAAACACGGAGTAAAAACCGACCCCGAACTGCCCGATGAGATTGCCGTCAAGCGGCTTGTCGTTCTTCTGCATCTGCTTTAAGAATTCCACCGTGCCGGAGCTGGCAACCGTACCGATTTCATTGACCAGGTCATCTTTGGTCATGCCGCCGCCCGAGTCTTCAATCGAAAGGGTTTGCTTTTTGGAGTCGAGTTCAACAGTGATTCTCAAGCTGGCATCCGGATCGAGAACGTCCGTGTCGGTCAGCATTCTGAATCGAATCTTGTTAAGAGCGTCAGAGGCGTTGGAAATCAGCTCGCGAAGAAACACCTCCGGGTGGGTATATAGGGAATTTACAATGAGATGCAGCAGCTGCTTCATCTCTGCTTTATACTCAAATTGCTCCGCCTTATTTTTGGTTTGCGTGGATTTAGTGGGTGTGGTTTTCTTTTTGGTTTGCTTGGTTGCTGCCATTGTGACCTATCCTTTTTTACATTGTTAATACAAATTTTATTGTTTGGTTAACTTATCTAAACTAATACTTGCGGAAGGAATTTTCAATCATTTTTACCAAAATTTAATAAATCAAAAGCGAATACTCAGACACGAAAGCCCACCCTCCGCTTTTAAAAACTCCGAGATATCGAGCGTCGCAACTTTAAACTCCAATTCGCGAAGATGCTGCACGGTTTTCGGAAATCCGGCATGCAGGCACACGGTTTCATTTAAACGGATGGCATTTGCCGCCCAGGGTTCATCCACAGTAATGACGTTCAAATCTGCGAATGGAGCTAAATCGAGCCAATCCGGATTGGCGAGAACCGAGCGTCCGCTGATCGCCGTACAGGCGCTTTTAAGATGCAAACAATTTTGTACTTTTACCGGGACGACTTCATAATCGTATCGCTTGAGGATTTTTGCAAGCGCTTGAATGCCTTCGGGATTAGTCCGTTCCGTTTCCCCGACAAAAACCGTGTTACCGATTTGCACGACATCTCCACCATCCAGTGTCCCCGGCGGTTCAATGCGGGCAATTTTCAGGTGTTTCTTTAACTCGTCTTCTACTGTGGCGATTTCGCCGCGCCTCGATTTCGCCCCGGGATTGGTGATCACGGCGATTTCATCAAAAACAACTGCTGTATCTTCGATAAAGACCGAATCAGGGTGGTCGTCGCTTGCAGATAATTGAATAATTTCAAATCCGTGCTCTTCAAGAAATTCACAGTAGGTCTCGTGCTGTCGAACTGCCAATTCGAAGTCAATTGGTTTTCTTTCGAGATAGGTCAATTCGCAGTCGTTAATTTTTGGGGAGACGATGTGAACGAGGGCTTTCAATTGATTATTGATAATTGTTTATTGATTATTATTTAGACAGCTTTAATCTAATTCGTACGTGGTGATTTCTACTTTATAACCATCAGGATCGCGAAAGTAGATTGAATGTGCAATTTTGTGATCCTGAAACTCGAACTCGATGCCACGCTCCGTTAATTCTGTCTGAGTTTTTTCAAAGTTTTCCCGATTTGCCCTGAAAGCAAAATGCTTCATATTTTGCCCTTTAGAAGATTGTTCAATTGCCGCATCTTTGGGGAAAAGTGCAAGACCGCTCGCACCTGCACAAACAAAAACCGGGTAATCACCCCAGCTCTCTTCATGCCGTCGTTCCAGTCCAAGCACATCCTGGTACCAGGTTGCTGAGCGTCCAACATCCTGAACTGTTAAGGCGATGTGGTCAAGTTCGTCTAATTTGAGCATGGTGTTTTTTTTAATCAAAAACTATTTACTTTAACCTAATTGAGCGATTGACTCTTGGCAATTAGCTTTTAGCTAATCAAATTCAATCCCGAAGAAGTCGGGACACGCCGTAAATTCTAAAAAATCAAAAGCTAAAGGCCAACAGCTAATGGCCAAACGGGCATATTAAGCTAAAGCGGTTCTCAATTCGTGTTCAACGATCACATTTTCCTCAACTGGCTTGCCGCCGATCAAATGCTCCTGAATGATTCTTTCAAGTACCTCCGGCGTGCATGAATGGTACCAGGTCCCCTCCGGATAAACCAATGCAATGGGTCCGTTTAAGCAAATGCGCAAACAGTTGGCTTTGGTTCGGTAAATGCCGCCCTGTCCGGTTAAGTTTAATTCTTCCAGCCGTTTTTTCAAGTAATTCCATGATTCCAGACTTTGTTCCCGCTCGGAACATTTCGGCTTTGTTTGATCACAGCATAAAAAAATATGCCGATTGATTTTTGCGATCGCGAGTTTATCGAGGGTGTTTTTAAGAGATTCTTCCATGGCGTTTTTCTGAAACCTTGCAGGTTTTCTCAGACCTTGCAGGTTTTGAAAACCTGCAAGGTCTAGGAACATAATTTAAAGCAGAACCATAATAATAAAAATTCATTGAAAATGCAATTAATTATCTGCATTTTCCCGGTGTTGTAAACTGCCGACAAGTGTTGTTATTTTTCACACTTAAAATCAAACATTCTGTCGTAAATTATTGTTTTTCAAGGTGGTATTTTTTTTGGCACAACCTTTGAAGAAATTTCGTGCAAATTCGTCAACACTTAAACATTTTTAACGGAGGCCAAAATGAAACGACAGTTATTACAGGGAATCGTTCTTATCAGTGCCCTGATGCTTTACGGTCAGTCACTATCCGCGCAGTCCAAGCCGCGGTTTTCGCACAAAGGTATCAAAGCAGCCCTCGGTTTTGGAAATATTGACATGCCTTCATCAACCACTTCGGGAGATGGCGGGGCCGGGATGCTGAGCCTGGGATATGGATTTAGCGAGCGCTCCACCCTCTGGCTCTCCCTGATCGGCACGGATAATGATTCAAGAAGTGCAACCCGAATTGTGACCGAGTTCGGCGGTATCGAGCTGGCTTTCCAGTATAAATTTATGCCGGAATCAAGTTTTCAGCCTTATGGAAAAGTTGGCGTCGGCGCTTACGCCCTGCAGGAAAATGGCACGGATCCAACCTTTTTTGGCGGTGGGTTCAATTTCGCAATCGGCGCAGACTACTTTTTCTCACGCCATTTCGGAATCGGCGCTGAATTTAACTTCAAAGATATTGAGTATTCAAAACAGAGCCGGACGGTCAACGGAGATGAAATCGTGTCGGATTTACGCCCCCACCTCAATCGGGATTCCAGGGCGTTTTTGATTACACTGACGATTCAGTAGATTTACTGGGATAAGCTAAAAAAGCATTCTTCGGGTACGGAACCGGAGAATGCTTTTTTTTAAGCAGCTTGATATATTCGAATTTCAGAGTCAAGGCGTTTTGAAAGTTTATCTTCAGCGGTATCAAGGTCATAATCCATTTGCAATCCAAGCCAGAATTGGGGCGACATATCAAAATATTTTGCCAGACGCAAAGCAGTATCGGCTGTTATTCTACGCTTACCTTGGACAATTTCGTTAATCCGGCGGGCCGGAACTCGAATGTCAAGTGCCAAGCGATTTTGACTTAGACCCATCGGTTTTAAAAACTCTTCAAAGAGAATTTCACCGGGATGTAAAGGAGACATTTTTTTTAAACTCATTTTTATTTCCGCTTTAATGATAATCGGTTATTTCAACATTGTGGGCATCGTTCTCATGCCATTCAAAGCAAATTCTCCATTGATTATTAACACGAATACTGTGCTGACCTTTACGACTACCGCGTAAAACCTCCAGTCGATTTCCTGGGGGCACCAATAAATCCTTTAAAATCTTTGCACGATTTAGCATTCGTAATTTTCTTAACGCAACGCGTTGAATATCATTTGGAAACTTCTTGGAAAAATTGCGATTGAACTACATCCAACTCACCGGTCTACCCCAGCAAATCCTCCACCATCGCTTTCTCATCACGCAATTCCTGAGTTGTCAGCGCGATTTTTTCTTTTGCAAAATCACTCCATGGAAGGCCTTGCACGATGGCATAATTTCCTTGTCCGTCGCTGGTTACCGGGAAGGAAAAGAGCAGTCCTTCATCAATATTGTAGCTGCCGTCCGACGGTACTGCGGCGGAAAACCAGTCGCCTTCCGGGGTTTTAGTGATTAGACTCTTCACGTGGTCGAGGGCTGCGTTTGCCGCAGACGCTGCAGAAGAAAGACCGCGCGCGGCAATGATCGCCGCACCGCGCTTTTGCACCGTTTCGATAAATTCACCGCGCAGCCACGAAATATGCCCGATGACCTCGCTGGCGGGATTGCCTCTGATTTTTGCATTTTCTGCGTCCGGGTATTGGGTGGCGCTGTGGTTGCCCCAAATGGTCATGTTGGTCACATCTTTCACCGAGATGCCGGCCTTTTGAGCCAATTGAGCCATGGCCCGATTTTGGTCCAGGCGGGTCATGGCGCAGAACCGTTCTCCCGGGATCTCTCTGGCGTTGTTCATCGCGATTAAGCAGTTAGTGTTCGCCGGATTCCCGACCACCAAAACGCGAACATCATCGGCAGCTTTAGCTGAGAGCGCTTTGCCTTGACCTACGAAAATTGGCCCGTTGTCACGAATAAGGTCGCCGCGCTCCATGCCTTTGCCTCTTGGCTTTGAGCCGACTAAAATCGCCCAATTCACACCGTCAAATGCAGTCTCCGGGTTATCCGTCACCACCACATTTTCAAGCAGAGGGGAAGCACAGTCATCCAGCTCCATGACCACACCTTCCAAAGCGGGCAGCGCCGGGGTGATTTCCAGCAAGTGCAAATCGAGTTTGGTTTCCGGACCAAACACTTGACCGGACGCCAACCTGAATAGCATCGCATAGCCAATTTGACCCGCGGCGCCAGTTACAGCTATTTTTACTTTATTTGTCATTTTAATCTCTCCTTAGAAATTTGAATCATTCTTAAGTTAAAAAAAAGGATTTTTTCTTGCAAGAAAAAATTTCAGGATCAAACCTTGCAGGTTTTGAAAACCTGCAAGGTTTCGAGTTCACAAACCCAAATAAAGATCAAAAAACGTCGGTACACAAACATTTGCAAACCGGCTGGCACCGTTCATCAGAATGACCATGCCGATGCCTTCTTCAGGGGCAAAAGCCATCTCGGCGCGATATCCCCGAACATACCCTCCGTGGTGAACTATTTTTGTGCCGGAGTAATCAAAAACCCGCCAACCTAAACCGTACCAGGCCTTTTTTAAATTCCTCCAGGACCGAAAGTATCTCTTCATTTTTGATGTTCTAATCAGGGGGGTGCTCACTTCCTGCATCACGTTTGGAGAAATAATCGAAGACGCGCCGCCCAACAGCGCTCGCAGCCATTTTGCCATGTCGGAAATACTGGCGTTCACACCGGCCGCCGGTGCAACGGAATAATATGTTTTCCGAATTTTAATGGGCTTCCATTTGCGGCTGTACCTGATATGCGGCGTAGCTCTGTTTGCGCTCGATTTTATGCCATTCCATCCCAAGGACGCCCGATTCATTGCCAAAGGCCAAAAGATTTTTAACCGCAGCAACAACTCATAATCATGACCTGTCGCAGATTTTAGAATGTCGGCGATGAGACTGTAAATTACATTCTGGTAGCTGAAGCATTCCCCCACTTCGCAGACAATATTGGCACGGTCGATTTCTTTAATAATTCTTTCGTAAGGCACATTGGCATCCAACAATGTGGTAAAGGCATGTTCCTGCACGCCTGAAGTATGGCTCAGGATGTGTCGTATTGTGACTTCTTCGGTGTGAGCGGAATCCTTTAATGAAAAATCTTCCAAATATTCGAGAACTCCGTCATCCCAATCCAGAACTCCATCTTCAACTAAAAGCCCGGTTAGCACCGGAGCAAAGCCTTTGGATAGGGAAGCGAGTCGAAAGACAGTGTCTTCGTCGATTCGTTCCGGCCGGCCCGCTTCCCGGACTCCATATCCTTTGAGATGAACGATCTTATTCTGACTAACAATGGCGACGGCAGCTCCGGGAATCTTCCCAGCCGTCAGGGCTTCTTTCACAAAAGCATCGAATTTTTTTATAAGTTTTTTGAGACGAACATCGGTACTGTCTGCGGTGATGGCGAAGGATATTTGACTTGAGCAAAGCCAAAAGGTAAAAACCAAAAATATAGAGAGTCTTCTACGCCTCAATTGGCAGCCCTTCCATTTGCATAATTTTTAGGGCATTTGTAGAAGGGCAGGGACCCGGGCGCATTTTAAAATCGAAAACCATTTTGCCGTCAACCACTTCTTCTCTAAAATGATAATTTTTGACGTCTTGAATTTTATCGGCTAAATTCGTCAACTCTAAATCATGGGTGGTGACAATCCCAAGGCCATTCTTGTCAGCAAGGGTCTCGATGTACGACCGGCTGCCGATCAGCCGTTCCCGGTTATTCGTCCCCTTGAAAATTTCATCGATTAAAAACAGCACCGGCAAGCCTTTGCTCATTTCGAGTTGGTTGAGCAGCACTTTCAAACGCTTGACTTCGGCATAGAAAAAAGAGAAGCCGTCCGTAACCGAGTCATTTATTTTAATGCAGGTGTAAATCCGAAATAAGGAAATCTTCAAATGTTTTGCATCCACCGGACCACCGGCGAAAGCCAGACATAAATTAATGCCGACTGTTTTTAAAAAGGTGCTTTTCCCGGACATGTTCGAACCGGTGATGAGCGCAATTTCACCCAGACCATTCAATGAAAAATCATTCGTTTTTTTCTGCCTATCCGGAATGAGGGGATGGCCCATTTTTTTAGCAGAGAAAATAAACGGAGCTTTTTTAGCAGACGAAATTTCAGGAAAAACGCAATGCGGATTTAAATAAGCAAAATTTGCGAGAGAGGCCAGGGCCTCCAATTCAAACAGAACATTCAGCCAGTTTTCCAGGTTATCCCCGAACTGAGTTTTCAATTCTTCCAGGCGCCTGGCAACGAAAAAATCCCACGGTACAATTACATTCAGAAAAACTCTGAATAGGGGATTCATTCTTAAACCGACTGCCGCTGCGATGATGGTTATTCTTTTGAGTTGAGTTGACGGCCGGTTATTGGCGTCCAGAAATAATTGACAATGTTTTCTCAAGTGCTTGTTTTTTCCGTACGAATAAGTTTCAAGATATTTTGAGATCGCTTGCAATTTTTTCAACTCCTCCGAAATCAGCACGGCGTCGTCTAAAAGGGCTTCGAGGAGATTCTGGTTCATCAAATAAACCGCGACGTAAATGGTGAGGGAAACGATCCAATAAGCCGGGATAAATCCGAATTGATTCAGAGCAAACAAAATGAGATTCAGACCGGCGAGCGCCGTCGAAGCAATCAGGACCCGGGTGAATGATTTTGAACTCTGGCTTTTGAGAAAATTCAGGAGCTTTTTGCCTTCAAGCTGCTCTTTCGAAACCAGCGCAAAAGCCAATAGAAGTTTGTCCCGAAACCGGGCCATTGGGGTCAATTCTTTAACCAATCGCTGGCGTTTCTGAATTGTTTGTGCTTTGGGATTTACTTCCAGAAGCCACTCTTGTAAAAGCTCACTTCCGTCGCGGGAAACAGCGCTGTCGATTAATTGATGCAGTGAATGTCTGCCGGTGATATCAAGATCGATTCCAAAAGGATGAATTTGTTGCGTTTCTTTTTGCGGTGGCATCGGGATCTTGTCCCAGTCAAGCTGCATGCGTGCAAGCTGAGCCGACTTGATGTTGAGCCAGATTTCGTATTTTTGGATACTTCTCAAAACCCGTCGATGGAAAAAAGCAATGATGTTAAATACTACCAGAGTGAGCGCCATAACAGACCAGCCGAACCACCCGGTCACCAAGTAGTAACTGGCAACCCCGAGACCGATGCCGGACAGGAAAACAACGAACCGCCGGCGGGAAAAGCGGTTGCTTTCAGCTTTTAGAGCCGCTAATTTTCTCTCGGTTCGGGCGACTTGGTTTTTTAAAGCACGAAGTCTTTTGGATTTTTGCATGTTAAAAAAACATGGTCATTTCGAGTGGAACGAAGTGAAACGAGAAATCTATTTTCGAAATAATAGGATCTTACGCGTCGCTGAGTATGTGATCTTTTTTCAAATTTCTAAATTCATTTTCTTTGGGCGCAAACCGCAAGCGAGGACGCTTG
>JADFPY010000034.1:10147-24572 GCA_022562085.1 candidate division KSB1 bacterium
TGTCATTTCGAATCTCCCAAATTCTTCCTTTAAAGTATAGTAGTAAGAGAATTGGGGTGAGAAATCTGGTAAAGCAAAGAGGGCTTATAATTCACTTTAGAGGATAACAGATTCCTCCCGAAGCCTGTCCTGAGCTTGTCGAAGGGGTCGGAATGACATTTGTTTAAATTTTTTAATTCACAATCGTTTCCAAACCCAACTCTAGGGCACGAAGCTGCAGCTTGATTTGCAACTTCAGGTCGATAGGATTAATTTCCAACTCATTCAGAGCCGCAGCAATCGATTCTCCCTGCGCTAATTTTAATTTCAACTCAGGCACCTTTTCTTTGAACTCCAAATAAGCCGCCGGCACTCCGGCTTTACTATTGGGAACATCTTTTCCAATATAAAATAAAGGAATCTCGGTCACCAGACACAACGGATCGCCGCCCAATTTTCGTACAAACTCCATAGAGCTGTCGCGAAATAAGGCCACGGTTTGCTCGTCGCCAATCGATTCAAAATAAGCTCGCATGGCCTGTCCCTCGGGAGTTGTGGTAAACCCCGGCCCGATATATTGAAATCCTTTTTCTCCGTTCCGGTCGTGGTCGTGTAATTTTAAACCAGAGTCCAAGATTTTTTGAGAATATTTTTCACGCAGCTTTTGAGTACGGTCAATCCAGTGTTTTTCGATGAGCAAGAACCCGCCGTCCGAAAAGCCCATACCGTGCAGACTCATATGCATGGTAAACGGTGCGTGCGCTTTTAAGAAATCCGCAACCACTTTATTTTCCTTGCGCATGTCCGGGTATCCGAATTCCACATCGCGTCCCGGCGGCTCTCGAAAGGCGTACCGTAAGTAATCTTCGATGTTTGGCCACTTTTTTATCCAGGCTTGATTTTTCGCTTCCCCGTCCGGGTTGATATGCGGGACAATAATAAATTTAAATTCCGAAAAGAGCATTGCGAATCGATCTTTTTGCGCGAGGGTCTGGAAAATAAAAGTACGCAGCATTTCCGGGCCAACCGGTTCATCGGAATGCGCGCCGGCGATGAGGCTGACTGTTTTGGGGCCGTTGCCAAGAATGGCTGCGACTATCGGACGGCCTTGCTCGCTGCTGCCGAGTTCCTGAAAATCTGCGACTTCTGAATTTTCTGCACAGGTTTTTTTGAGAAGGGACCGGACTTCTTCGCAAGTTCTGAAACTTATTTCAGACTTATTTATAATATTTTCGAACACGACAATTTTTTCTTAAAACAACATGATAGTGATGATGACCAGGACCAATAATAAAAATGCGAGAATTGAAAAGTAACTAAGGGATAAAACAAAACTTTTGATGAGCCTCATAAAAAAACTTTCGCTATAGACCCGTTTTAAACCTTGAAATAAGTAAAGAGGAATAAAAACGAGCAAAACTGCACTTAGCTGTGATTCGGTGATAATATAGATCAAAAGCCTTACAATTAAAACCAAAAAAACGAACGCATGAAAATGAATCGCAAAAATCAAATGCGACAAATAAAGTTGCTCCGATCGCCGATAAAGTAATTTTAAAAGCAAGGCAAAAACCGGCATTAGAAAAAACATCAGTTGCGGTAAGCGTTTTACAACGGCTGTATTGATCTGTTTTATATTATCTTCCTGCTGGGCCAATTTTTTCAAGAACTTTTTCTTGGATTTGGCTGCGATTCCTAATGAGTCTGCTACTTGTCTTTTGGGTGTTATCTTTAATGAATCCTGTGTAGATGCAGTTAACTGAGTTTCTTTCGAGGGGCCTTTGGTGAATTTTACAATCTTCACATCGATGGTGCTGAGCATGAAAAAGAGAATAAAACTGATGAAGACGTAAAGTCTAAACGGCGTCACATACCGGAAACGTCGTCCCAGGTTATACTCAACAGTTAGAAATCCGGGCTTGGTAATAAGTGGGATCAGGGTGCGAAAAAATCGCGAGTCGAACGTGAGAGTATTTTCTACAACTTCAGAAACAACCTCTTTAAAAGGGACATTGAGGTTTTTGACTTTCTGACCACAATTGGCGCAGAAAATCCCTGTTAAATTTTCACCGCAGTTGGGGCAAGTTTTGATCATGTTTACATGTTCAAATGAAAAAATAATTGGTTTTCAGGAGTGCAAAAATCAGTTTCCGATTCCTTAATTTTTTTAATAATAAAAAGTCGGAACGTATTTTTGCTGTGCTGAGATAGATCGTAAGAATACGTTCACTTCGCTCACTGATTTTTACACTCCTCAGAGAGAAGTATTCAATACAACCTAAAGGCGGTTTTCAAGTCAGGTTTTGTAAACAGAATAATATTCTTTTGCGCTCGTTTGCCAATCGAAATTCTGTGCTTTCATAAACCCATTCAGAACCATTTCATAATATTTTTCATTTTCTTTTTGATATAATTTTATAGCTCTTTTTAAAATCTTGTAAAGGCTGTCGACCATATCCTGACACCAGGGATTTGTCTGGCGCAGTTCAATGTGGCCGCTTGCTTTCATAAAACTTTTGATGTTTTTCAAGTTGTAATTTCGCTGGGGTTCTTTAAATAAAAAACCGTTGATTTCATGATCAATTTGATCGATTAAGCCGCCGGTCTTTCTGGCGATGACCAGTGTGCCGTTTACCATGTACTCAATCGCGGCGCCAAACGGCTCATAAATAGACGGCATCAGCCCAAACGTACTGCCGATTTGCAGTTCGTGAAATCCCTTCTCCATTCTGATTGGAAAAACAGTGACGTTGCCTTGCGAACTTTTGGCAACTTTCCGGAAGATGACTAAATCTGACTCTCTGACCGGCAGAGGTGATAAAACAACTTTTATCTCGTCCTCTCTGAATTTGTCAATCGCTCGCAAAAAAATATCGAAGCCTTTTTGATTCGGATCCAACCTGCCGCTCATGAGAATGATCGGCACATCTTCCGGGAGGTGAGTCAAAGGCCCGTTCCTGTAAGTCAATTTTCCAAAACGTTGCGGCGGATGGTAGTCATCGAGAATCTTTAAAAGCACAACTCTTTTCTCCAACTTCGTTTTCCGGACTCGATTGATATTTGCTTTGCTTATCTTAGGCGACTGAGCCGGTTTTGCAAATTCGGTGAACTCAGGCGGAAAATCCACAAACATGCCATTATTGACGCCCTTGATTCTGCTTTTCTCAAATATGTTTTGTAGATGCGGCGCGAAATGACCGGTGTGAAGAATATCCTGCTTCAGCTCTTTTGCGAAGTTTTTACTCACGGTGGTAAGTGCACCATCTACGAGACTCAGGCCGATTTTGTGAGCGGTTAAATCGTCCTTTAAATTTTCAGTGATCTTTTTGCTCCTTTCGCTGTCCAAGATCTTTGCCAGAGAATCAAGTTTAAGCCACCCGGAATCGAACGGGTTGTGGAGTGTACACACGCTGGCACAGGATTCTAAAATGCCGTCCAGCATCGCTGTTTTGGCAGTGAGGGCAATCAGAATCGTTTCCCAGTCCTGCAAATGAAAGATAACATTTTTTTCGAATCCGAGTTTTTGCAGAACGAACGGCGCTGCCTTACAAAAAAATAGTGAATTCTTCGTGAGCGCAGCATCGTTTTTCTTCGCCTTTTTCCGGCTGAGCCCCAGTAGATTGTTGATAAAGTAACTGAGGAATGACAGAGGAAAAGAAGCCTCTTCATAATAAATATAGGGGTCTTTTAACTTATTTCTTGCTGCAAAAAACCCGTCTGCTTTTAAATAAAATTCCTCAATGCAGCCGTTGGCCGAATGATTATAATTTTGAACATATTTTAGAATCTCAGCTTTGTGTGATTTGTTATCGAATGGAACTTTGATGGACAGGCCGGTGGGTTTTAACTTATTTGCAGGAATAATATTTGGGTAAAACGGGGTCAGCAAAATGACGTTTGAAATATTATTGACTTCTTTCAGATAAGGCAAGATTTTAGTAGTAACCGCAGCCAGGCCGCCGCTCTTGGCAAACCTGCTTTCGAAAGAGCAGAAAACGGCGCATTCTATTTTTTTAATGCTTTTGATTCGCGATGCAATTAAAGCGATTTCTTTTTGATCAAAAAAGCCGTCAACTGTTTCCGAATTCTTGGTCCAGTAATTGTTTTTTAAATCCATTTTTAATGAACGGCTCTCAGCGTTTAACTCTCAACTTTCACTTTTTTCAAAAACCTCTTCTGAGGTCAGTCCATAAAGGGGCGGCGTCTCAACATTGAGCATCGATAAGTAAAGATAAATTTGGCCGCGGTGGTGAATTTCATGCTCGATCATGGCGCGCATCCATTTCCAGACCGTGATTGGAGTGCCGTTCGGGGTGGTGCATTTTTTCTGCAAATCTTCGTCTCTAATCTTGGCAATAATTCCATAGTCTCCGCATGCATTCTGTTCATGAAATCGAGGATGTTTTCATAACCGTCTGCCAACTCTCTGCTGTGACCGGGGTAACGGCTCGGCTTAAATTGAAAGTTTTCTGCAAACATGTATCTTTCTATAGCCGCTAAGTGTCTGATTAAATCACCAAAAGTGAATTTGCCTTCTTTGTAAGTCCACTCGATTTTATCCGGCGGAATGCAGTTTATCACTCGCAAAGTGCGCTGGCGAATTTTTTCGTAATAGGCTAAGAAGTTTTGCGCTGAGTATATTTCCATTGTAGATTATTTTATCATCATCCATCATTTTATTTTTTATTTGTGACAGATTCGTGCAAATTTGTGGCTACAAATTAAATCGCATTATACCAAATAATTGCAATGGCCAGAGGACAAACATATCTTATAAAAAATCCCCAGAGTTTTGCACCGGAAATCGGCAACCCAAGAAAGTTCTGTTTAAATCCCGGACTGCCTTGCGCAAGCTCTGCAACCGCTTTATCGATGCCCCAGACCCAGCCGATGAAAATGCAAAACAACATCGCGCCGAGGGGCGGGAAAATATCAAACCAGAGAAAAATCATAATCTCCAAAAAACTTTTACCAGCGAAAATTCCGATGCTGGTCAATGCCGGAACGGCCCCGCTGGAAAGCGCCGAGGGAATACCGAGAATGAAAATAAAAGCGCCGACAATCCAGACAATTTTCTTTCGTGGCCAGTTCTTTTCATCAACAAAATAAGCGATTGAAATTTCCAGCATTGAAATGGCTGAAGTCAAGGCTGCAATCGTCAGCATCACAAAAAATCCGGCGCCAATTATATTCCCAAAAGGAAGCTGCCGGAAGATTTCGGGCAAAATAATAAACACGAGCGCCGGCCCTTCATTCGGCGCCTGCCCAAACGAAAACAGCGCCGGGAAGATCATCAAGCCGGCCATTAGAGCGATGACCGTGTCTAAAACAGCAACGCTTATCCCGGCGGAAATGATATTTTCTTTTTTAGAAAGATAGGAACCGTAGGTAAGGATTCCGCCGATGCCCAAACTCAAAGAAAAGAAAGCCTGCCCCATAGCGGTCATAATCACTTTGCCATCGATTTTGGAAAAGTCGGGGTTGAGAAAGAATTTTAGTCCCTCGCCTGCCCCTGGCAGGGTCAGGCCATGAAGGATTAGAGCGATCATTAAAACCAATAGTGTCGGCATCAAAATTTTTGACCAGCGCTCAATGCCATATTGCACCCCTTTATGAACGACCGCCATAGTGAGGCATAGAAAAATCAGGAGTAAACCGATGTTCAGAAGAGGGCTCGAAGCAAAGGCAGGAAAGGGGCTGCCGTCATTGAATAACATTTTGAAGATAAATCCAAAACTCCAACCGGCAATCACTGCATAAAAACTCAAGATAAAAATACCAGCGGCTAAACACAGAATACCCAGTCCCAGCCACGGGCCGTTCGGCCGGATTGCCCGGATGGTACCGATAACATTTTTTTGCTTGTACCGGCCTAACGCAAGTTCGGCAAAAAGGAATGGCAGGCAGATAAAAGCGATACAAAGCAAATAAACAAATACAAAAGCAGCGCCGCCGTTTTGGCCGGTTCGATAAGGAAAGGCCCAAATGTTGGCAAGCCCTATAGCGGAGCCTGAAGTGGCAAGCACAAAACCGAATTTCGAGCTCCATTGACCACGATCGTTATGGTCCGTTTTCATCCCTCCGTTTTAAGTTTTTTTATCTCTGGCAGTCGAATTTAATTTAGCGACTGCTCAAAGACTTGTCAAGGATTTATATTCAAGCGTCGTTTAGGAAAACTATTAATTGGGTGGAATATTTTAGGGGCATAATAATTTATCAGTGGAATTCTTTAATCAGCACGTTCCAAAAGCTTAACCTTCTCCTTCAAAATCTCCAGCGTTAAGTCAATGGTATTCAAATGTGTTCGAAAAGCCAGCACTGCTAAACGCAGGGTAATGTTGCCATCGATAATAGTGGAGGAAATAAAAACCCGGCCGTCCTGGTGAATTTCCTGCACCAGCTTTTGGTTGAATTCGTTCACATCGCCGTGTTTAGGAGTGTAGCGATAGGTCACGACTGAAAGATCGGGGTAAGGGCCGACTTCAAAGCCGATTTCCTGAACCTTTTCATAAAAATATCGTGCCAACCAGATTTTCTCTTCCAAACAGGCTCGAAACGGGGCGAGTCCGAGGAGCTTCAAAGGCAGCCAGAGTCTAAGCCCCCGGAAATGTTTGGTGAGCTCCGGAGAAAGGTCGGCAGGGGAAAGTTCATCGCGGCTGTTTAAAGTGTCCTGAAGATAATTGGGCATGTAATAATGGGTGTCCAGCAGTTTTTGGCGGTCTTTGACCAGCAGCGCGCCGGAGCCATAAGGCAAGAATAAGCCCTTATGTGGATCCATGACAATTGAGTCCGAGGTTTCCATGCCCTTTAAAATTTTTTGTGCTTCATCACATAAAATGAAAAACGCGCCATAAGCGCCGTCGATGTGGAACCAGAGGTCGTGCGCTTCGGCAATTTCGCCAATTTCTTTGAGCGGGTCAACTGCGCCGGTGTCCGTGGTACCGGCCGAGGCGACCACCAGCCAGGGGTTCAGACCGGCTTGCTTATCCTGCAAAATTGTTTGCTCGAGAACTTCGGCTTGCATGCGATATTTTTTGTCAAGCGGCACATATCTGATAACGCATTCTTTCAGGCCGCCAATGCGAATTGCTTTGTCCACCGAATGGTGCACCTGCTCGGAAAGATAAATGACCGACTTTTCCAAATCTTTTGCTTTTAAATTATGGGCATCCCGGGCCGTGACGATGCCGATTAAATTGGCCACACTCCCGCCGGAGGTTAGATTGCCGACCGAGCCTTTGGGATAGCCGATGATCTCAGCCATCCAATCCAGCAACATGTTTTCCATGCGCACGGCTCCAGGCCCGGCAAAGAAAACGCCCGAGTAGCGATTGGTTATAGCTGCCAGGAAATCACCATAAGCCGAATGAGGAATACCGCCGCCGGGAATGTACCCCAGGTGGCCGCCGGAAGCCGGGTTCAGACCGGGTCTGTCAACATTGTATTTTAGAAGATTCAGGGCTTCGTCAATATCGATGGGGGTTTCAGAAATTGGCGAGTCATAGAGACCGATGCCTTTGTCCTCGGTCACGACATAGGCCGGGCATTCATAGATTTCGCTTAGGAATTTGTCGGTATATTTTTTGACTTTGTTAAAGAGGTGATCCCGTTCTTCCGGCAGAGGTTCTAAGGGGCTTGCGAGTCTTTCCAGTTCGTGAATTCGATTAATCATTATTTGGACAGAATTTCAGGGATTTTTTAATTAAAATCATGTGTATCTTGTTCATTCTGTCCAAACTACTTCGCTTTGCCCTGGGCGGCAACCGCTGCCATCGCTTTCTTAACCTGCTCCGGGTCGCCAAGATAATAATGCTTAATCGGCTTTAAAGCAGAGTCCAGCTCATAAACCAGGGGCATTCCGGTAGGAATATTTAACTTGACAATTTCTTCCTCAGAGACTTCATCCAGGTATTTGACCAGCGCCCGCAAACTGTTGCCATGGGCCGCGATGATGACCCTTTTGCCAGATTGAATTGTCGGCGCGATGGTTTCATGCCAGTAAGGAAGAAATCTCGCAACTGTATCTTTCAGGCATTCGGTGAGCGGAAGTTCTTTCTCAGATAAATCGCCGTAACGCGGGTCATTGCCGGGATAATGCGGATTGGATTTTTCGAGAGCGGGCGGGGGGGTGTCGTAGCTTCTCCTCCAAACAAGTACCTGATCATCTCCATATTTCAGTGCGGTTTCTGCCTTGTTCAATCCCTGCAGGGCGCCGTAATGCCGTTCGTTTAAGCGCCAGGAACGGTGCACGGGAATCCACATCAAGTCCATCTCATCTAAGGTAAGCCAGAGGGTTCGTATCGCACGTTTGAGCAGAGAGGTGAAAGCGACGTCAAACGTAAAGCCTTGCTCTTTTAAAACTTGTCCTGCTTTCTGAGCTTCACCAACGCCTTTTTCGGACAAGTCGACATCTTTCCAACCGGTAAATCTATTCTGCTTGTTCCAGTCGCTTTCGCCGTGTCTGAGGAGGACAAGTTTGGTCATTCCTTCAACTCTCCCACCTTAAAAATTGCCACAGAGGCTCAGAGAGCACTGAGAAAAAATTTGTGATTTTTTCAAACCTCTGTGGTAAAAAATCATTACTGCTCCAGGCCTCGTTTAGCCAAAATCCGGTCCATTCGATGCAACGAGGCGCCGTGATCGCCAACCATTTTTAATTGTTCGAGAATATCCCCGGCAGTCTTTTCTTCTTCCACCTGCTCGGAAATAAACCACTGCAGCTCGACCTGGGTGGGGTAATCATTTTCCTTAATTGCGAGTGCATAAAGTTTATTTATCAATCCGGTAACTTTTTGTTCATTTTTCAAAACTTCCTTAAAAATATTCAGGGGTTTGCCGAAAGTTGCCGACGGTTTAGCAATAGCCTGCAAGGTAACTTTCCCGCCGCGGTTATGAACAAAATCAAGCAGCCGCTTAGCATGAGACATTTCTTCTTCATATTGCAGACGCAGCCAGGTTGCAAACCCGCCTAAATTCATGGACTCACAATACGCTGACATGGCAAGGTAAACATACGCTGAATCAAACTCAGCTTTTATCTGGTCATTGATGGCTTTTTCAACTGACTTTTTTATCATTTATACCTCCGTTGATTTTTAATTTTCAAGTTTCAAATATAGTTAAGTGTCACAACAAAAGAAAGAAATTTTTTAGCAGCTTTCGCTTCAGAAGTGTTCAAGTATTAAAGTATTCACCTGTTAAAGTGTTTGAGATTGGGTCGCTTTAACACCTGAACACTCGAAGACACAAACACTTGCTTTATAAAAAAAAGCCCCGCTCCAAAAGAAGCGAGGCTTATAGCCGTTTGAGAGCTCCGAAAAGTCTCTTGCTATCCTAGTTAGGTCTGTGTTTGATTATTTTGAAGCTAACTGGACTAGCAGTCGTTTTCGGAGGTCCCTATTTCTATACTAGATATAGGATCACCTCCTTTAGACAGGGTTCCAACTCGCGTTGAATATTCCCCTGGTCGAATACCCAACGACTAGGTTAATTTCTATTTCAAATATACTCATAAATTTGAAAAAGTCAAATGGTTTTATCGAAAATTTTCATGCTTTTCTTCTGCCAGAACGACTTTTAATCAGGTATAGCGGTAGCAGAAAGAAAATGATATTCAGAGTTGCGTTGACTGTCGTACGTAGAGCGGGATTCTGAATAGATGTGATCTCAGCCGCCCCATCAGCCCCACAGCCGCCTGCTTCCCGAACTTCAAAAGTAAAATTGCTGTCGCGTGTTTCGTTGCCGTCACTATCAGCTGCTTTAACGAAATAGGTAATGGTCGTGCCTTTTGGCTGTCCTGGAATCTCAGCGCGGTAAAGACCATTGCCGATCAGGGTCATAGCATTTGTTGCCGAAGTTCCTCCGGAAACCTGGTATGTGAGCTGCGCTGAGGAAATGCTGGTGTCGTCCGTGATATCTGCATTGACAACATAGGGGCCGGTTTCGTTTTCAGTATTGTCCAGCCGCCTGGTGAAGATGATCGGGTTGGTCGACAAGGCTTTATGGACATTCAGTCTGCCGCCGGTAGCGACTTCACCGGTGTAGGCGGGCTTTCTATCAACCGAGCCGAGCAGACGAATCTTCACCTGGTTGCTGCTAATACCCGGATATTGCGCCCAAATCAATGCTGCGGCCCCACTCACATGCGGAGTTGCCATAGAGGTACCGGAAAATCTCTCATAGCGATTGTTTCTCACGGTGCTGAGAATGTCTGCGCCGGGAGCAGCCAAATCTACGGAATTTTTGCCGAAATTCGAAAACCTGGGCAGGTCGTCACTGCTGGTACTGGCGGCAACAGAAATAACGTTTGGCACTTCATAATTTGCCGGATAGGAAGGAAAACTATCATTATTATCCCCAACTCCATCTGCACCACCATTTCCGGCTGCTGCGACAAACAAGACACCATTGTCATTTGCAAACTGAATGGCGTCTTCCAGTGCCTGGGAGCGCCCTCCTCCTCCCCAACTGTTGCTCAAAACTTTTGCCCCATTGTTGGTCGCGTAAAGGATCGCCCCAATAGCGTCATCCAATGACCCGCTGCCATCTGCGCCCAAAAACTTCAGCGCCATAATTGACACCTCCCAGTTGACGCCAACGATGCCGATTCCGTTGTCGCCAACAGCGCCAAGAGTGCCGGAGACATGGGTGCCATGGTCGTTGTCGTCATTCGGATTGTTGTCATCATTGATGAAGTCCCAACCTCGATAATCATCGATGAAGCCGTTGCCGTCATCGTCGATGCCGTTGCTTTCTTTGCCGTCGCCGCTTTCGCCTGGATTTATCCAGATATTGGCCTCGAGGTCTTCATGATCCAGGTCGACGCCCGTATCGATGACCCCGACTATGTTCGTGCGATCTCCGGTTTGAAGGTCCCAGGCTTCCGGAGCAGAGATTATAGTCAGGTTCCACAGGTCGGAGAATCTTGGGTCGTCGGGGGTTTTAAAAGTACGATAAATGTAGTTCGGCTCCGCGTATTCAATGTTGGGGTCTGCATTGCATTCGGCAACTGCAGTGTGCACAGCTTTGCCTCCGCTGATCGTACACTTGTAGACTGAAATATCACTAAATTCCCGGGCAATCTGAATCCCCGCATTTGACAAAACGCTGTCGATCGATGCCGTGGAAACGTCAGATTTGAATTTGACGATCACTTCTCCCGGGCGAAAAGCAGCCTGTTGCGACTGTGCATTTGTAAGGGCAACACTCAATAAGAATGCCACCCAGATACTAAACATGGATTTGAATTTCATGATAACCTCCTTTGGTTAATGTTTTTGGTGTGCATACACCTGCATATTGGGTTGAACAGTGGGTTTGACGGCCTTCTAAAATAAGACAGAGAAAGGAGGGTAAATCTCTCAGCGAGCATTTTACTCTTTGGGTTCGAGGTGACTGTTGTTGACGACCGGAGAGCATCAATAACATGTTTACATCGAATGGCAGCCACCGCCAGCCCGCCATTTGGGTGCCGCTGAACCAATTTTGGGTAACACTGGATAATTTTGGGGCGCGCACGAATGATTTTCCCGTGCCGCTCAGCCATTTCTGGGTGCCGTCCGGCCATTTAGTATCTGACAAGTTATTTTCTGCATACTCGATGAAAGCATTCGAGCACAAGCTTTTTTGGCAGAATTTGAAATCACAAATATCAAATTCTAAATAACAAGTGCCGACGGCTCGGCATCAAACAAAATCACTGAAAGTTATGCAAGTCAGGAATGCTTTTTGATTTTTGAGCATCTGCCATTTTCAGTGCCGTTATGTTATTGGATAATGTTGGGGGGTTAATAGCAGAGGGGTCGTTTAATCTTAATATGAAGATAATTCGTTCACGCTAGAAAGTCAAGAAAAGGTTTTCGAGAGGTAGCCCGCATTTCATACGGGCCCGCATGGAATGCGGGCTACTACTCTTTGCTCTTCTTCAAGGCTGAATAACCTCTTTCGCCGCCATCTCCATTTTCAACGGGAAAGCCCAATTGCATCCAGCCCTCTTTGAGAACTGTGCCGGACATATCCCGCATGCCGCCAAACCCGCCTTCGACGTTGGCTAAATCCTGGTAACCTTGCTGCGCCAAAATCCGGCAGGCCTCCGCTGATCTGGGTCCGGCTGCACAGCCGATGATCAGTTTCGCATCCACAGGAAAGTTGGCTTCAAGAACTTCCAGAAAATCAGGATTATCTTCGAGCATCTGCGACGACTGGTTCATCTGTTTGATTGGAATATTAATTGCGGGCGCCGGGTGCCCCTGCTCAAATTCGAATTCAGAGCGCACGTCCACATAAACATAATCTTGATCGCTTTCCAATAGATCTTTTGCTTCCTGGGGCGATATATTTTGAATTGCCATCGGGAACTCCTTTTATTCGGTGATTTTAGACTTTTGCAAAACGACCTATTGTGTCATTTCGACCAACGGGAGAAATCTTTTTACGCATATTCTTAATTAAATAGATTTCTCGCAGAGTTTACCTTGAGTTTGTCGAAAGGCTCGAAATGACAAATTAAGGGGTTTGCAGAAGTCCAGGATGACTTTGTTTTAAGTTAAATCTACAAAATGATTTCCCCAACCTCAACAAAACTTGCAATATTTGTTCGATTATTTTAGTTGCTTTTTTTCAACGGGCGGTTAAATTAGGTTCAATTGCAGGGAGGACCAAATCTTGAAAATTCCAAGGTTTTTGAACATTCTGGTGATTTGCTTGGTAAGTTTCATTTTGGGAATCATCGATGCCCAGGCAAATGACACGCTTTATGGCAAAGTCCTGAAAGAAATCCGCATCACGGGGGCGCGCCGAACCGACGTCGATATCATCACCCGGGAGCTGGCTTCGCAAATCGGCGAGCCTTACTTAAAAGTAAATGCCGACAAGGACTACGCGCGGTTAGATAAACTCGACATTTTTAGTTATGTCAAAATTCAACCGCTTGAGGCGGAGGCCGGGGTGGCTCTCGAAATTGAAGTTCAGGAAATATTTCCTTACCTGCCTTTTTTTAGTTATGAAGTCACAGATGAAAACGGCTTTGCCGCAGGCGCGGGATTCCAGTCTGTGAATATGCTGCGACGCGACATCTTTTTCACCGGTTTTGCCAGGTTTGGCGGTGCGACCAACATCGGTATCTTCCTTGAAAATCCCTGGTTCGCCGGCAATCACTTGTCCTACACTTTTGAATTCTTTCAACGTCAAAGATTCAATGAACTCGATCAATTCAATGAAACCTCCACGGAATTTATGCTGGCGATCGGCAGCTACATTGGCGAGAATGGCAGAATCGGCGGGCGTCTCTCTTTCCTCTCAATCGAAAGTGATTCGAGTGGCCGGACGCTTTCCAGCAGCAATCAGGACAATCTGCCAACGCTTGGATTTTTTCTCGGTTACGACAGCCGCGACCTATGGTCAAACCCTCACACCGGCTGGTGGAATGAAGTTGCCATTTCCAAAAGCGGCGGTTTTCCGGGCGCTGATGGCGACTTCTGGTCGATCGACATCGATATCCGTAGATACCTGCCAATTATCAATCGCCACACCCTGGCTCTGTTTTCGCTGGTGACTTTAAGGACCGGTGGTGTGGGAGATGAAATTCCCCTGCATCAGGATTTTCATATCGGCGGTACCAACAGCGTGCGCGGCTGGGAGCTGGATTCGCGCGACGGCAAAAATCAATTCTTGAATACAGCTGAATACCGCTTTACTTTGGTAGAGCCAAAGGTATTAGGCCTGTTTGGGCTCACTCTGGATGTAGGATTACAGTTTGCTGCGTTTGCTGATTTAGGCATTGCCTGGAATCAAAGCGATGAATTTAAGAAAGAAAATTTTATCGGCGGCTACGGATTCGGCCTGCGGTTTTTGGTGCCCTTTGTAAACATGTTTCGCTTTGACTTCGGTTTTGGCGAGCCCGGGGAGAGCTTCAAAGTTCACATCGGTGCTTTTGCAAAGCCGGTGGCGCAGAGAGTTCGAGTGAGGTAATTTTCCTAACAGTTCCTGAAATTATTTCACAGTTGAAGTGATGTTCATCATTTAAAGCTTGCATTTTAATTTAAATTTTCGTAATTATGAGTCCCACCAAATATCCTTTCCGGATATGGGAGACTACCCTGAGTCGGTTTTCCGGTTCAGGGTTTTTTATCTTTTCTCCAGAGAATATCCCCCGAGGTCCGTAATACAAGCCGACAAAACTGTGTTTTTTTAGCAAAGTTTTTGGTTAGCCAAAATAAATACCTATGGAATTGAAGAATCCCACGTGTTTAAAATAAAAAATAATATAGCCACGGATTCACCCCGTGAGATAAAGATATCATCTTACCAGAAACATCAAAGACTTTAATCTAACGGGGTGAACACGGATAAAACTCGATTTAATAAATGGAGCTTTAAATTTCACTTTTTTTACCTACAAAATTTCTACAAATTTCAAATTGCGCTTTTAATGATTCTTTAATTTTTT
>JADFPY010000035.1 GCA_022562085.1 candidate division KSB1 bacterium
CCAGCCTGAAGCCTATGTGGTAAGCTCCGACACTTATATTGAAAAAGATACGTCGATTAATGATGAAATTGACCGGCTTAGGTTGAAAGCAACCAGTTCTCTTTTATCGAGAGACGATGTGATAATTGTGGCTTCCGTTTCCTGTATTTACGGTTTGGGCAATCCGGAAGATTATAAGCATGAGCTGCTGATTTTGGAGCGCGGCCAGAAAATGGAAAGAAACCGCATTTTAACACAACTCGTTGACAGTTATTATACCCGTAATGATTTTGAATTCAGCCGCGGAACTTTTCGAGTGCGCGGCGACGTCGTGGAAATTTTCCCCGCTTATGAACAGGAAGCCCTGCGCATTGAATTATTTGGCGACGAAATAGAGCAAATTAGCGTGGTTAACACGATAACGGGCGAGATTCTCTCCACTCAGGAGACAGCGGCAATTTATCCGGCCAAACATTTTGTGACCCCGCAGAAAAAAATTCAGAGTGCGATAGTTGCCATCCGTGAAGAATTGGCCGAAAGACTGGCGGTCTTTCGCACACAGGAAAAACTTCTTGAAGCTCAACGCCTGGAAATGAGAACGAGGTACGATCTGGAAATGCTGCAGGAATTGGGGCATTGCAATGGTGTCGAGAATTATTCGCGCCACCTGTCAGGGCGGAAAGAGGGGCAAAGACCTTACACCTTAATCGATTATTTTTCTGAAGATTTTTTGACAATTATAGATGAATCGCATGCTACCATTCCGCAGGTGAACGCGATGTATCACGGTGATCGGTCGCGTAAGGAAACTTTGGTAGAACATGGATTTCGTTTACCTTCGGCCTTGGATAACCGTCCCCTCACTTTTGAAGAGTTTAATGGAATGATGAGCCAGATGGTTTTTATTTCCGCGACTCCTGCCGACTACGAACTTGAGAAATGCAAAGGGGTCGTGGTCGAGCAAATCATTCGCCCGACCGGGCTTATGGATCCGAAAATCTTTGTTAGGCCGGTAAAGCAGCAAATTGATGATTTGATCGCTGAAATTCGTGAGTGCGTCAAGCGGGAAGACAGAGTTCTGGTCACGACTTTGACTAAAAGAATGGCCGAAGATTTGACGGACTATTTAGCCGGGATGGATGTTCGCGTCCGCTATTTGCATTCCGAAATCGATGCTTTAAAGCGCGTTGAAATTTTGCGAGATCTTCGTTTGGCTGAGTTCGATGTTTTAGTTGGGGTTAATTTGCTTCGTGAGGGTTTGGACTTACCCGAAGTCTCACTCGTCGCGGTCTTGGATGCTGACAAAGAGGGTTTCCTTCGTTCTGCGCGTTCGCTGATGCAAATCTCCGGCCGGGCATCGCGGAATGTGGCCGGTAAAGTCATTTTTTATGGCGATCGAATGACCGATTCTATGAAACGTACCATCGAAGAGACGAATCGCCGCCGGGAGATTCAGGCCAAGTATAATGAAGAGCACGGTATCATGCCGAAATCGGTTTATAAATCCTATGAACAAGTTATGAGCGCGACGCGGGTCGCGGATATCAAAGCGGAAAAATGGGGAAAAGGCAGAAGCACAAGTATTAGCGAGACCAATTGGAAAAAGCTTTCTCCTTTAGAAAAAGAAGAAATGTTGGATCGCTTTGAAAAAGAAATGCTGGAATGCGCCCGAAAACTTGAATTTGAAAGAGCCGCGGAATTGCGTGATGAGATGGACCGCCTGACCGGCAAAAAGAAATTCGTATGGAGTTAATGCCTGAGAAGAATCAAAACTATGTTGCACTAATTGCCGATCTTGTTGCTTCGCGCGCTTTGACCCCTAAGGCTACTGGTGCAGCGATGCGTGGATAAGTTATGAAAGTGAGGGCAGAGCTGGCATGAAAATGACTATTTTGGTTGTTGGCGGCGGCGGGCGTGAACACGCACTGGTTTGGAAAATAAACCAAAGTCCTCTTGTTGAAAAAATATATTGCGCTCCCGGAAACCCGGGAATTGGGGCGGTGGCCGAATGCGTTGATATTCAACAGAATGACATAGACGGATTATTAAATTTTGCACGCAGGAAGTCGATTGATCTCACTGTGGTTGGTCCCGAAGATCCACTTGTCGCAGGCATTGTGGATGAGTTTGAGTCGCAAGGATTAAAAATATTTGGCCCGTCCAAAAAAGCTGCTGAGATAGAAGGAAGTAAAGCATTTTCCAAATATATCCTTGACAAATATAAAATACCAACTGCCGATTGCATCGTCTTTGATCAGTTCGATGAAGCCGAGAGCTATTTGAAAGAAATAGAGTACCCGACGGTCGTCAAAGCCGACGGTCTGGCTGCCGGTAAAGGCACATTTATTTGCGAAACAGAAGCCCAGGCGTTAACCGCAATTAGCAAAATCATGATTGAAAAAACCTTCGGTGACTCGGGAAGAAAAGTTCTCATTGAAAAATTCATGAAGGGGGAGGAAGCGTCAATTCTGGGTTTCACGGACGGCGAAAACATAGTCTATTTACCTTCGGCGCAAGATCACAAGGCCATATTTGATAACGATGAAGGGCCAAATACCGGCGGCATGGGAGCCTACGCACCAGCCCCGATTATCACCGAGGAAATGTTCGCGCGCGTTTGCAAAGAAGTTTTTGAACCGACGGTTAAGGCCATGGCTTTAGAGGACCGGCCATACCGCGGTGTTTTATATGCCGGTCTAATGATCACGGCAGAGGGTCCTAAAGTTGTAGAATTTAATTGCAGACTCGGCGATCCGGAAGCTCAGGCAATTTTGCCTTTAATTGACTTCGATTTGGTTGAGGTGATGTTAAGGATCGGGACCGGTAAAAAAATTGTTGCCAGTATTCAGCTTTTTGATAAATGGTCGATGTGTGTAGTGATTGCTTCAGGGGGGTATCCCGCAGATTATGAAAAAGGCAAAAAAATTTTCGGGCTGGAAAAGGACTTTGGAGAGGATATTGAGATTTTTCAGGCCGGTACCAAAAGCGCAGCAGGCGGCACCGTCGTTTCAAACGGCGGTAGAGTTTTAGGAGTAACCGCCATAGCTGATGATTTTCAGTCTGTGCGCGAAAAGGCATATTGGGCGGTTGGAAAAATCACATTTGACAAAGCTTATTACAGACGCGACATCGGCGTGAAAGCACTACGTCATTTAAAATCGTAAAACCTAAAACTTGTTAAAAAAACTTACTAACTAATTTGAAAGGGATTTTCAAAATGAAAATTTTAGTCACCGGCGGAGCTGGTTTTATTGGGTCTCACATTGTAGATGCTTACATCGCTCAAGGACATGAAGTCGTGGTCGTGGACGATCTTTCCTCGGGCAGGAAAGAAAACCTGAACCCTAAAGCAGAATTTCTTGAAATAAATATCCAGGACGACCGCATTGAAGAAATCTTCACGAACGGTCAGTTCGATGTTGTCAATCATCATGCTGCCCAAATGGATGTACGAAAATCGGTTGCAGATCCGAAGTTCGATGCTCAAATCAATGTCCTGGGTACGCTAAATTTACTCGAGAATTGCGTTCGGACAAAAGTGAAAAAAATCATTTTTGCTTCGACCGGCGGCGCAATTTACGGCGAACAAGACTATTTTCCTGCAGACGAAGAACATCCAACCTGGCCGATTTCGCCTTATGGCATTACCAAACTGGCAGGTGAAAAATACATTCATTATTATAAGGAAGTTCACGGACTATCCCACGTTATTTTGCGCTACTCAAATGTATACGGCCCCAGACAAAATCCCCACGGCGAAGCCGGTGTGGTGGCCATTTTTTCTGAAAGATTTTTGCAAAATAATGAGCACCCAGTCATAAACGGCGACGGCAAACAAACCCGCGACTATGTTTATGTCGGTGATTTGGTACGTGCTAACGTCCTGGCTTTAAATTATGAAAAGAGCGATATTTTTAACATTGGAACATCGGTAGAAGCTGACGTGAATAAGTTATACCGATTGCTCAATGATCATACAGGTGCAAACATGGAAGAATTTCACGGACCGGCCAAAGCGGGCGAACAGATGCGCAGTTGTCTGTCTTTTGCAAAAGCAGAACGAATTCTCGGCTGGAAACCTGAGGTAGAATTGAACCAGGGGTTAAAAAATACCGTAGAATACTTCAAAGAAAAAAATTAACTTGAGCGTTTTTTTGAAGAGCGAAAAGCGAAACAGCGAGGAAGCCTTTTTTTAATCTGAGACCATCTTTCGCTACTCGCTCTTCACTCTGTTTGAAAATCCTGCACTGCTTCGTGATTGAAACACCGCTCAAGTTGACTTGAAAAGTCAAATAGGCCACGATCAGATGGATGATAATTTTGGCATAATCGGGCAGTCCCCTTCGATTCAGCAAATTCTGCTGACGATCAAGCAGGTTGCACCCACCGATATTTCCGTTCTTATTATGGGAGAGAGCGGAACAGGAAAAGAGTTGGTCGCCCAGGCGATTCACGCCCAAAGCCGTCGTAAAGATAAGCCTCTCGTGGTTGTGAATTGCGGCGCCATTCCGGAAGGAATTTTAGAGTCTGAACTTTTTGGTCACGAGAAAGGCGCTTTTACCGGGGCAATCGGCGCGCGAAAAGGCTACTTTGAGTTGGCGGATACCGGCACCATATTTTTAGACGAAATTGGCGAGATGCCTCTCGCGACCCAGGTTAAGTTGCTGCGCATTCTTGAAAATAAGGACTTTATGCGGGTTGGCGGTGTGCGCGTTCACAACGTCGATGTACGAGTGATTGCAGCCACAAACAAGGATCTGGGAAAAGCGGTTAAAACCGGCGAATTCCGGGATGATTTATATTACCGTCTAAATGCTTTCCATGTCCGAATTTCTCCCCTGAGAGAAAGACGAGAAGATATACAATTGCTGGTTAGGAAAATTTCCAGCGAATTCTGCAAACAAAATCATATTGAATTTGATGGGTTTACAGGTACGGCATTAAGAATGATTGAAAACCACGCCTGGCCTGGAAATGTCCGCGAGCTGAAAAACCTGGTGGAAAGTATTATTATCCTGGAAAAAGGAAAAAAAGTTGATGAGTCGGCTTTGGCCAAATATTTCAAATTCGACAACAATGTGGGACGAAACTTACCTGTGCCGACTCACCGTTCTTCGGAACAGGTGGAACGAGAGTTTATTTACCGCGCCCTGATGGATTTGAAATCCGAAATTACAAAATTGAGAGAAGATCTGTATCAATCGAACTATTCCGACAGCCGTCCGAAATCTTTGCCGGTTTATTCAGAGGTGCTTCCACGTGAATCTGAAACAGTCGGAGAGAACGAAAATTCAGAAGAATTTAATCTCGATGAATCTTCGTTAAATGAGGTGGAACGGTATAAGATCAATCATGCTTTAGAGAAATTTAACGGCAGCAAACGTAAAGCAGCTAGATCCCTGGGTATCAGCGAAAGAACTCTTTACAGAAAGATTAAAGAATATGAGTTGCCATTTTAGAAAAAAAACGTTATCCTGTTTTCAAACTTTCTTAATCTTTGGTGCGATATTTGCATTTCAATCTGGGTGTGGTCCTTATTCTTTTTCCAGTTCCGGCGCGTCACATTTAAAAACGGTTGCCGTTCCTATTTTTCAGGATCAGACCTCCGAGTTTGGCATCAAAGAAAAGCTAACGGATGAAGTAATAGAACAATTTACCCGAGATAACACCCTTCGTCTGAGCGATCGCCGAAACGCAGATTCTCTAATTGAAGGGAAAATTGTCAGAGTCCATGACCAGGCCGGTGCATTTACCAGCGACGAATCTGTAAAAGATATTAAGGTTTTTATCACAGTCAACATAAAATACGAGGACCTGAAGAAACGCAAAACAATCTGGGAAGAAGAGATCACAGAATGGGGAACGTTTAATCCGGATGAAGAGACTCGCGAAACAGGAATCGATGAGGCAATTGGTAAGATAGCAACAGAAATCTTAAATCGATCTGTGTCCGGTTGGTAAAAATTGTTGCATTAGACTCCTTTGATTGCTTAAATTTAGAAATATTATGATTTGATGAATAATTCCATGCCAAATGAAAATGAAACAGATGCCGAGTTTTTAGAAGAATTTTTTGAGAAGAATCCTGAATCCGTCATTTTTGCCCGCCTAGCAGACACTTATCTGAAAATGGATAAATTAGACATTGCGACCGAGCTTTGTGAAGATGGGATCAAGAAGCACCCATATTATACCACCGGCCATTTTATTCTCGGCAAATGTTATCTCGCTAAAAAGAAATACGAGCTTGCTGAAAAAGAATTTAAGCGCGTCCTTTTATTCGATCCAAAATTTCTTGCCGCTCATAAATATTACGGCGATTTGATGAAAGAAATTGGCTGGGAAAATACCTGCGAAACCAGCTACAAGAAAATTCTACAGATTGATCCCCTCGATGAAGTGGCTCGCAGCCTGTCCGGAGAATATATTCTTGAGGGGACAGAAACGGAGACGGAAGAGCACGAGTCAGGGACGGAAGATCAGGAGGATTCTTTTGAATCACAGTTGGCCGAGACGAAGGTCGGAGTAGATCTAATGGAACCCATGCCGATAAGTCCCGAAGAAGAAGATATGTTGTTCGAGAGAGAGGACGAAGTTCAAGCAGATACCGAGCATAAAATATCTGCAATTGAGGATCAAGTTACCCAACTCGACGACGAGAAAGCTGAAGAATTTTCATACATATTGGATGATATCTTCAAGGATGAAGTGGTTGAAGAAGACAAAGAGGAGTCGCCAATGAGCCTCGATGATGAATCTTCAGAGGAGGAAGCCATCGTCGAATTTGAAGATGATCCGGAAAGCTACCTGGCTCAATTGCGAATAGAAGAAGAGGAGACACCGAAACCTGAGATTGAACCTGATTTAGATTTAGATGAATTTAAGGGTTCCCGCTTCACACCTGATTCTCAATCGGGTATAGGAGACTCTGTCCGGCAGTTCGATTCTTCTGATTTTCAAGAACCGAGTTTTAAAAAACCTGAACCAGCAGAAAAAGCACCGGCCCCGAGGCCTAACAGAAGCCGGAAAGCTCGCGGTGATAAAATAGTTACTCCCACTTTAGGTGAAATCTATGCCACCCAGGGGCAGTACACTAAAGCGATCGATGTTTTTGAAACCTTATTGAAGAAGCATCCTGAAAACGATTTTTATCTAAAAAAGATAAATCATTTGAAAAAGAAGTTAGCTGAAGCCAAGGATGTATCTTAGACTCGAGCGGGTCAGAGATCGAATTGCCCACCACAAACTCGATGCCCTCTTAATCTCCTCCCTTGTAAACGTTCGGTATTTATTTGGCTTCACCGGGTCGAACGCGATGGCCCTGATCACCCCCGATACTTCGTTTTTCATTACAGACCGCAGGTACACTCAGCAATCCCGCCAGCAAGTCCAAAACGCCGAAATCATTATCGCCAAAAAGGATCTTATCTCCGAACTTAAAAAGATAACAGCAATCAGGCCAAGAGTAAAACTGGGTTTTGAATCCATGCATCTAAAAGTTAAGGACTTCATGCAATTGAAGAAAACCTTACCGCAAATCAAATTAATGGCTTCGGAGCGAATCATTGAAAAGATCGCCAGCGTCAAAGAAGCGGAGGAAATCGAGAATGTAAAAAAAGCAGGAGCGGTTTGCGGCAAAGTTTTAAAAGAAGTTTTCCCTTTAATTAACCCGGGTGTTTGTGAACTCGAAATCTCCGCGGAATTGTCATACCGCGCGAAGAAACACGGTAGCGAGACCGATCCGTTTGAACCGATCGTTGCCAGCGGCAAGCGTTCTGCTTTACCCCATGGAATTTCTTCAGCCAAAAAATTAGAGCACGGTGATTTGGTCATCATTGATTTCGGAGCAGTTGTAAATGGCTACGCAGCAGATATTACCCGCACAGTTGTCTTGGGAGAACTCTCCCTAAAACAAAAGGAAATAGTGGACGTGGTTTTTAACGCTTTAGAAGTTTCCGAGTCGGCAGCCAAACCCGGACTCACCGGCAAGCAGTTAGATCAAGTTGCCAGAGATTACATTAACAAACGGGGCTACGGTGACTTCTTTCAGCATTCGCTAGGACACGGCCTGGGATTGGATGTGCACGAACTGCCGCGAATCGGTGAGCAGAGCAGCGATCCTATCGAAGCGGGAAATGTCATCACCCTCGAGCCGGGTATTTATGATCCGGAAATGGGAGGTGTTCGCATTGAAGACGATTTTGTAATCACCGCTGACGGAAGTGAGAATCTGACACCTTTCCCGAGAGAAGTTGTGAGTGTGTGAATACAGGAGCAGTTGATGCAGAATCACTGGCTGGAATGGGCCCGGAAAATTAAAGCACTCTCTCAAGTTGGCAAAACTTATACTAAAGACCCATACGACTTAGAGCGCTACAGTCAGTTAGAAGCACTTGTTCAGGAAATCTTTGCCAAGGCCGGAGGGAAAAATATCACGGAAGTGAGTGACTTCTTCTTTCTCGATGAAGGATACGCCACCCCCAAAATTGATTTAAGAAGCGGGGCCATCAAAGACAACAAAATCTTGCTGGTCAAAGAAAGATCAAATGAAAAATGGGTCCTGCCCGGCGGCTGGGCCGACGTTTGTGAATCCGGCAAGGAAGGCATAGAACGAGAAGAATTCGAAGAGTCCGGGTTTAAGGTTACGGCAACCAAGCTTGTTGCAATAAAAGATCGAAATAAGTGGGCCTACCGATCTCATTTCGTCGCCGCTTGACATGGCAAAAGATCACAAAAAAGCTTCTAAAGCGGAATTGAAAAAGGTGCTGATTTTAGCCTACTATTTTCCACCTTTAGGGATGGGGGGAACCCAACGTCCGGCAAAGTTTGTCAAATACCTGCCCGAGTTTAATTGGACGCCTTTTGTTATTACCGTAAAGGATGTCGCTTATTATGCAAAGGATCCCTCACTTTTAAAAGATGTCAAGGGCGCACAAGTTTTTCGAACCGATTCCCTTGATCCGCAACGCTTACTGACCCTCTTTACTTCTCATAACTCGAATTCACCCGGTCATAACAAAGACTGGACAACCAGAAGCCTGCAAACATTCAACAAAATCCTTTCCTATTTTTTCATTCCGGACCTCAAAATTTTTTGGCTGCCGTTTGCAATTTTAAGGGCCATTAAAATAATCAATCGCGAGAATATCACTTGTGTTTTCACGACGTCACCACCGCATTCACTGCAACTTACGGGACTTTTGTTAAAAAAAATCAAAGGACTTCCATGGGTTATCGATTTCAGGGATGGTTGGTCAAATGGTAATTTTCAAAAAGAACCGACTGCTATTCACAAATGGTTAAACCGGTTTTGGGAGAGGCGCGTTCTGGCGGCGGCCGATGAGGTGATCGGGGTTTCTTCACAAATGCTTGAGGATTTTAAAAGTAAATCTTTAGGGCATCCCTCAAAATTTCATACGATTCCTAACGGCTTTGATACGGAAGACTTGCCAGAAATCGAACCGAATTCCGCAAACGAAAAATTCACCATCGTTTATTGTGGAACGATTTCGGCCATTTCACCGGTAGACAGTTTTTTGAGCGCTCTTTCACTCCTGTTGAATAACCGACCTGACCTGAGAAAGGAGATTTTATTCAAATTTATCGGCATCGATTTAACCGGTGCTCTTGAATCTCTAGCAGGCCAATTGAATCTGAATGACGTTATCCAAGAGGATGGATATCTCTATCATCGGAAGGCTTTTGAAGAGATAGTTAAGGCCGACCTTTTATTGTATCCGGTGGGGAACTCGGCTAGCAAGGATTTTATTCCGGGCAAAACGTTTGAATATTTGGCCTCCCGCCACGCCGTTCTTGCCATAGGGCCGCGTGTTGCAGGAACGGAAATTTTAGAAAAATATAGTTCGGTAGAATCGGTGAGCCATGAAAAAATCGACGCAATCGAGCAGGCTATTTTTAAATATTATTCCGAATTCAAAAACAATTTAGAACCCAGTCTCCACCAAAAGGATATTTCACAATTTGAGAGAAAGAACCAAACGAAAATTCTGGCGAAAATCTTAGACAAAGTTGTCCGGAAATAAATCCAATTTTTAAGTTGTAAATTATCTAATTGTTTTTAGTTTAGTAACCGCAAGGATCGGATAGTGTCGGAGTTAAGCGAAGCGGTCCTAAAAAAACTACATAGTCAAAACTTTTTAACAGGAAATGTCATGGAACAAAACACCCAGGTGGAAACGCGGGTACAAAATGAAGTCGGAATAATCGATATCGTTGGAGAAGTTACCAGCTTTTCTGAAAAAATATTAGAAGAGGCGTACGAGAAACTCACAGCAGACGGGATAAAAAAAATCGGCTTTAATTTCAAAAATGTCTCTTACATAAATAGCGCCGGCATGGCCATTATTATTAGTGTTCTAACCAAGAGCCGTGCACGCGATCAAGTTTTGTGCAGCTGGGGGCTCACCGATCATTTTCAAAAGATATTTGATATGGTGGGAATTACCAAATATATGGATCATAAACAAAGCGAAGAAGAAGCTTTAAAAGGATTTTGATTTAGTAACCTGCCAGCTATGCCTCAGACTTTATCTCACCAGACTCCGGATAGCCGGAATTTAAACCTAATTTTAAAACTGTCCTCAGAGTTCTAAACTCGGGAGCGAACTTTGTCACAACCCACGAAAATGCTTTTTCTTCTCAGCATCGCTGCATTGTTCTCGATGTCCATTTGGTTTAGCACCTCAGCAGTGGGACCGGCGTTAGAAATTGAATGGGGTCTGACGAGCAGTCGACTGGCTACCCTGGTTATGGCGGTTCAATTTGGTTTTGTAGTCGGGACTTTTTTTATTGCCTTCACAAATTTAGCAGATCTTTTGAATACCCGGCATCTCTTTTCTTTATCTGCAGTTTTGGCAGCAACTATCAATGCCGGTTTTGCCTGGTTCAACTTTGACTGGACTCTGGCAATTGTTTTGAGATTCCTGGCGGGCTTTTTTCTGGCCGGCGTTTACCCGCCCGCCATGAAAATCATTGCCGGCTGGTTTAAAATTAGGCGAGGTTTGGCAATCGGCACATTAGTTGGCGCCCTGGCAATTGGCTCAGCTTTGCCGCACTGGGTCGGATCGGTAGCGAGAGAGCAATGGCAGTTGACGATTTATATTAGTTCTGGATTGTCGCTCCTGGCCGCTCTCATTGTTTTATTTTTTGTGAAAGATGGCCCTTACAATCTTTCTGCCCAAAAGTTCAATTTCAAATATGTCTTTAAAATTTTAAAAGACCGACCCACGCGTTTGGTTTATTTGGGCTACTTCGGCCACATGTGGGAGCTTTACGCAATGTGGACGTGGGTACCGGTATTTTTGTTGAATGCTCAGGCCAACTTTTCAGATCAACTTTATTCTCCCGGTCTGGGCGCGTTTCTGGTGATCGCTTCAGGTGCAGCAGGCTCTGTTTTTTACGGTTTTCTGGGGGATAAAATCGGCCGCAGCCGTTCTACCATTTTGGCCATGATAATCAGCGGCCTTTGTTGCCTGGTGGTCGGATTTCTTCAAAACATAAATCCGGGTTGGCTGCTGTTTGTCTGCATTATTTGGGGCATCACGGTCGTTGCAGATTCGGCTCAATTCTCTGCCGCAGCTTCTGAGCTTTGTGAACCACAATACATGGGGACTGTACTGACCCTGCAAACCAGCATTGGGTTTTTAATCACCATGGTCTCCATCCGGTTGATTCCATTCCTGCAGACAATTGGCGGCTGGGGGCTTGCTTTCAGCATTTTGGGTTTCGGACCACTTTTGGGCATTATTGCCATGAGGCGCTTGTTTAAATTGCCGCAAGCTGTGAAAATGGCCAACGGAAACCGCTAAATATTTTAGGATTTTCTATGAAGTTACTTCTATTTGATATTGATTTGACTTTGATTGACAGCGCGCGCTCTGGACGTCGTGCAATGACCTGGGCCTTTGAAAAACTATTTGGGATTAAGGATGGCATGGACAAAGTGAACTTTGCAGGTCGAACGGATCGGGCAATTTTTCGGGATGCTTTGATTCACCAAGGTATGGAATGGCAAAAAGAAAAGGAAGAGAATTTTAAAAGCGTCTATTTCGAGCAGCTGAAAATCGAAATAGCAAAGCCAAATTTGGAGAAGCATCTTGAGCCGGGTGTTTTAGAGCTGTTGAATGAATTAAGCAAAAGAGAGGATAATGTTTTAGGGTTGCTCACAGGAAACTGGCATGAAGGCGCTCAGATGAAATTAGAGCACTTTAATTTATACCATTTTTTTGAGTTCGGTGCATTTGCAGACGATTCGGAAAGTCGTAACGAGCTCCCGAAATTTGCTGTGCAAAGGTTTTCTGAGAAGACGAGTTTGTCAATATCGCCTGAAAATGTTTTTATAATCGGAGACACGCCGCTGGACGTTGCCTGTGCCAAATCGTTTGACGCAAAAAGTGTTGCAGTGGCAACCGGTTTCTTTTCATACGAAGATTTAGAAGCTGCTCAACCTGATTTTCTTTTTCCTGACTTTTCAGTTATTCAAAGTTTTCTAAAGATTTTATAGACGGGAGGCAGGTAAAATCGACCCCAAAAAAATAAAGCGGCCCAGGGTTGAGCCGCTTTGATTGTACCTTAAATCCAGACTTCCTTGTCTATATCAGACCAACCTTGCTCTGATTTGAAGGCACATTTAAATTTTATCTTTCCTTCCTGCCCAAGTTATTTCTTTCTTCAGCAGTCAAAATACTAAATCGGAAAGCCGGCAAAAAACCTTAGCGTTTTGAACAAGTTTTAAAATAGTTTAATATTCATTGCCGGACGTTAACATTGGGACTCACTTTAAATAAATATTTCATGCAGTCTGGGAAGAAATTGCACATTTAAAGTGTTCTTTTAAACGAGACTCCCGAGACATGTCCCCTGTTTTACCTTCCTCCTATGTATCCCCGGCATTTTTACCGGGGATTTTTTTTGGTTTTTGAGGCGAAAATGATTATATTCTACAGCGTTAGAGCAATAATTAAGGAAAAATGAGGTGGTAATTAAGACAATCCTTCTTTTCGGATTCACTTTTATCTTATGGTTGAATCAAACTTTTGCGCAGGGATTCTTCCCGGTGATTCCCCCTGATTCGGTTCGCCTGCAGGTTGCCTTTCCGGCTGACGAAGATACGGTAAATTCAAATCGGATCAGGTATGCCGGGTCAGCCTTGCCTACCGCCAAAGTTTGGGTGCAAGGCGTTGAAACCAAAGTTTATCCATCGGGTGCATTTGTCGGGTTGGTCAGTTTAGACGAGGGGATTAATGCAATCAATTTCAGGTCTGAGGATGCTCTGGGCAGCCTCAGAGAAAGCCTGATTATATTTCGGGAGCCCGAGAGAAAAACCCTTGCTGAAATCCCGACTGCCGTTGACTTGGGCCAGGTGAAACCCGCAAGCGATGTTTACCTTTCCCACGGCGATAAACTGGAAGTTGAATTCTGGGGAAGCCCCGGAGGTGAGGCTACGTTCTCAATTGATAAAATTGCCAAGAATGTACAAATGGTGGAAACGCCCGGAAGTTCTCATAGCGTGCGCGGGCACTATAAAGGCTTGGTTGTAATTCCGAATTTGGATGGGTACAAGCCAAAGGAGATAAAATTTAAATTCCGGGGTAAAGATCGACGCCGTATTAAATTTCGGTCCGCTGGTAGAGTCAATATTCTTTCTCCTATTTTGCCCCAAATTGGCGTGACTCTCGACTCGATTAATTTAATTCTAACAAAACCTGATGGTGAAATTTGGATGGCTCTTCCTGCCGGCATAAAAATGGAGATCATTGCTGAGCAGGAGCGGGTGAAAAAAGTTAGATTGGCTGAAGGGGTCGTTGGGTTTATTGCGTCAAATAGTCTTCGAAACCTGCCGCTTGGAACGCCTTTCTCATCCTCAACCATTGGCGTTATTGCGACTTTGGAAGACTCAAACTGGATCAAACTCCGAGTTAATGTTTCGGACAAGGTTCCGTTTGAAATTCAGCAACTCCTGAATCCCGCTGCTTTGGAAGTGACGTTCTTTCGTTCTCGTCTAGCGCCGCAGTGGATTATGTACCCCCGTGATGATGAAACCGTCAGAACCATAAGCTGGCGTCAAAAGAGCAGCGAAGAGTTTGTGCTGCGCATTGAATTGAATCAAAAACAACAGTGGGGCTACTTGGGTCGGTATGTTGGCAAACAGTTTTGGCTCAACATTAGAAAAACTCCCGACCTGTCCACCCACCCCGACTCACCTTTGAAAAATATAATTATAACAATTGATCCGGGCCACGGCGGTGAATTTGAAGGTGCAGTTAGCGCGACCGGTTTGTTTGAGAAAGAAGTGAATCTGCGGTATGCTGCCAAGGTCACGGACTTGCTCAGGGCAGAAGGCGCTGCGGTTTCCATGACCCGGACCCAGGACACGACCCTGACTCTGCAGACTCGAATCGACGCTGCCCGGGCTGTTAATTCACATATTTTTATTTCACTACACAACAATTCAATTGGTGCCTCGACTAATCCTTTGCGCCCGCGAGGTGCAAGTACCTACTATACTGTGCCGCAATCTCAGGAAGTTGCTAAAGATATTTATCACCGCCTGCTTGAGCTGGGATTAGAGCCGTTTGGCAGAGTTTCATCGACCTACTATGTGACCCGGCAAACCGACTTAATTTCGTTGATCGTTGAGGCGGCTTTTATGACCCACCCGGAAGACGAGATGCTTTTATTAGATGATGAATTTTTAGATAAATTGGCTGCAGCCGTGGTCGCGGGGATCAAAGATTTTGTGGCTAAGCAAGCACCCGATTTTGGAGGAAACATCCGAAAAAGAAATGAAAAAACTCGTTCCGAAAAAGGCCGAGGCTGAACTGTTTTATTAATTGTTTTGGAGAAAAAAATCAAATGGAGCGTTTGGAAACGTTTGACAATAAATACCCGAACCGGGACTATACCATCACCATTGTCAATGATGAGTATACTTCAGTCTGCCCGATGACCGGTCTGCCTGATTTCGGCACGATCACTGTAAATTATGTGCCGGACAAAAAGTGCCTCGAGCTCAAGGCGCTGAAGTACTATTTTTTGGAATACCGAAATGAGGGCATTTTTTATGAAGTCGTGATCAACAAAATTTTAGATGACCTGATCGAGGCCTGCCATCCAAAAAGTATGGAAGTGATTGGCGAGTTTACGGTGCGGGGTGGATTACGCTCAGTGGTAAAAGCGTCACATAAGAAGGAAATAAAATGAGCCGTGAATTGGCAGTGGTTTTGGCTAGCGGCGGCATGGACAGTGCCGTAGTCACCGCGATTGCCAGTCAAACTTGCCGGCTGGCGCTTTTGCATTTGAATTATGGCCAGCGAACGGTGGCGAGGGAATTGCAAGCATTTGAAGAGTTGGCAGGCTTCTACCAGGTTGAAAAAACTTTAGTGGTTGATGTTGGGCATCTTTCTCAAATCGGTGGTTCGAGTTTAACTGATACGGATATTGCAATAGCACAGGCTGATCTCGAAAGTACGGAGATCCCGACATCGTATGTTCCGTTTCGCAATGCCAACATGTTGGCAGTCGCTACCAGTTGGGCGGAGGTAATTTCAGCCACGAAAATTTTTATCGGAGCAGTTGAAGAAGACAGTTCCGGTTATCCCGATTGCCGACGAGAATTTTATGACGCTTTTGAGAAAGTTGTCGATATTGGCACGAAGCCCAGCACGCAAATTGAAATTGTGACACCAATTATCACTCTAAAAAAACATAAAATTGTGCTTAAGGGAAAAAAGCTGGGCGTGCCGTTTGAGTTGACATGGTCATGCTACCAGCGCGAAGATGCGGCTTGCGGAGTTTGTGATAGCTGCGGTTTTCGACTGCGCGGATTTCAAAAGGCGGGTTTGGAGGATCCGATAGAGTATGCAGAGCGGCCGGTTTATCAATGAAATTAATCGACGACTTTTTGCCCAAGTATGATTTTGCAGAGGTTCATGAAATTCAAGTTCAAGCTCCCATCGAGGTGACCTACCAGAAAGTTCTTGACTTAGATTTGAGCCGCTCCAGAATCATTCGCGGTTTATTTAAGCTGCGCGAGATGCCGGCGTTTTTTTCTTCGAGGAATCGAGATCGGGAAAAATTAGGCCTGACATTCGAGGGCCTTGAGAAATCCGGGTTTATTTTACTTGGCAAAAACCCGAGTGAAGAAATTATACTCGGTTTGGTTGGGCGTTTCTGGACGCCGTCCGGGGGCATTCGGCGCTTGGATATCGAGGGCTTTCGAAAATTTACCGAACCAGGCTTTGCGAAAACAGTTTGCAATTTTTATTTTTCTGAAAGGGAGAATCAAACAGTCTTGACGACTGAAACAAGAATTGCTTGCCTGGATGATCAAAGCAGGCGGAATTTTAGAGCCTACTGGACTTTCATCAAGCCGTTTAGCGGCCTCACTAGAAAAGAGATTTTGAAAGTGATTAAAACGGAGGCCGAAAGTAGTTCGTTCTGAGTTCATGCAGACGCGGATTTTTTTCAAAAGAACCTGCCCTGAGCTTGTCGAAGGGTTCGTGTCTTTTTCAACGAATCAAAGGCTCCTAGAAGCGGAATGACATTTTAATTGAGAAAACCCAGAGGTCCAAATGAAAATTCAAAATTTCAAAGACATCGAGGAGACCGAAGTCGACATGGCAGGGACAAAAGACGCCAGGATGAGAATGCTCATTTCAGATAAGGATGGTGCTGATAACTTTGCAATGCGCATGTTCACAGTTGCCTCCGGTGGTCACACACCGTTTCATTTTCATAACTATGAACACGAAATATTTGTGCTGGAAGGTCAGGGCGTGCTTAAAGGCGAGGATAAGGAACATCCATTCAAAGCCGGCGATGTTATTTTTGTCTCTCCCAATGAAAAACACCAGTTTATAAATGCCGGTAAAAAGGAACTGAAATTTCTCTGTTTGATACCGGCACCGGAGAAATGCGCTTAAAGGAAATATGATTTTCATTATTTTACTTTTTCTTCTATGCTTTAGCTGCCAGGAACCCCCGCCAGTCGGTGAAATCGATTTTGTGGCTCAAATTGAAAAGCATCGCCGGGAGAAAGATGCTTCTTTTAAAATATCAGAAGACTCTCCGATTCCGGACGAACGTAAAACTAAGTTTCAGGGGCTGAGTTACTTTGCCATCGATTTGAATTACCGATTTCAAGTCCGCTTGCATCCTTACAGTCAAAAAGAGACTTTTGAAATTGTCACCAGTTCCGGCATGTTGCGCGAAACCATGAAATACGGCTATTTCAAATTCAAGGTTGATAGCAGCCAGTGTGTTCTGCAGGTCTACAAACTTCTGGATATTCAAAGTAATTACCCAAACTACCTTTTTGTGCCTTTCCTCGACGCAACCACAGGCAAGGAAAGCTATGCCGGTGGCAGGTATTTGGACTTCGAAGAAAACGATTCCGGAATTTACACCTTGGATTTTAATCTGGCCTACAACCCTTCGTGCGCTTACGGCAAAGCCGGTTACAATTGTCCAATTCCACCCGCAGAAAATCGATTGAATGTTGCGATTTATACCGGTGAGAGATATTCAACCTTTTGAGCTTGACAATTTTTTATAAAATTTTTGAAAGTTAGGAAACGTAGCCCCAAACTAAGTATTATTAAATTGCATTAATGAATGTAATAAACTATATTTAACTGAAAGTAAGAAGATGATTTTATAGGTTAACAATATGCCTCGGAATAGAAATTCAAACACTCTCCTCAATGAGATTACTAACCGAATATTACATGCCGGGGAACCGCTTAAAATAGTCTTATTTGGATCACGTGCACAAAATAAAGCTCAAAATGACAGCGACTATGATTTTCTAATTATTGAAGACTCAAACCAGCCACGTTATAAACGAGCAGCAAAATACCGCCGGAGATTGAGGGGGATGGGTTTTTCCAAGGATATTGTAGTTTGGACTCCCGAAGAGGTGGAGCAATGGCGTAATGTTTCCAACGCATTTATAACGACTGCCTTAAGAGAAGGAATTGTTCTCTATGAAAGATAAATTTGCTTTGACGCGTGGTTGGATTGCCAAAGCTCAAAGTGATTTGTCAAGTGCGAAAAAATTGGTTAATAGTGATGGTCCTTATGATACTTCATGTTTTCACGCTCAGCAAACAATTGAGAAGCTGCTTAAGGCGGTTTTAGCTTTTCATAGTAAACCTATTCCCAAAACCCACGATTTGGAAGAACTTCAACGTATTTGTCTCGAGTTTGTCACGATTCCCTCCCTCGGAGAATTAGATTTCACTGAGATTACTGATTATGCTGTAGGAATACGATACGATTTGGATTTCTGGCCTGAACAGGAGCTTGCGTTGGAAAGCATCGCTTATGCTGAAAAAGTGCTAAAGATCATTAAGCAAATTTTGCCCAAGCAATGCCATGCATAATTCAAGAACCTTACGAGTGTTCCAATGACCGAACTCCTTTTTCAAACCGACAGCTATCTCAAAGAAACCAAAGCGACCGTTACCGCAATCGAAGATGGCGCCGTCATTTTAGACAAAACGATCTTTTATCCCGGGGGCGGAGGCCAGCCGGCAGATCAAGGCAAACTTCTGTGCAAAGGCTATGTTTCCCGAATCGAGAAAGTGAAGAAGCTTGGAGACAAAGTTCTGCATTGGCCGGAAGGACCCATGCCGGAAATTCGTGACAAAGTTGAATGCAAAATCGATTGGGATCGCCGCTACCAGTTGATGCGCACGCATACGGCCATGCACATTTTATGCGGGGTTATCTGGCGCGATTTTGGGGCAAAAGTGACGGGCGGCAACATGGAACCTCTGAAAGCACGCATGGATTTTGAGTTTGAGGCGATGTCTGCGGATTTCGCAGAAAAGGTAGAGGAGCTAATCAACAAAGAAATCGTTGCTGCACGGCCGGTTCAAGTTAACATTCTTCCTAGAGAAGAGGCATTTAAAATCCCGGATTTAATTCGCACTAAAATTAATCTCTTGCCGGAGGGAATTCAACAGGTGCGCACGGTTGAGATCGTAGGCTTGGATTTGCAGGCGGATGGCGGCACGCACGTCGCGAACACTGAAGAAGTAGGCCGAATCAAGGTTGTCGGACACGAGAGTAAAGGGAAAATCAATAAAAGGTTGAGGATTGAGGTTGGTGAAACTTGAGGATAGAGGATCGAAAATAGAAAGTGACTCAGGAATCTTCGATTTTGTAATTCACCTGTATTTCACCGGTGTTGATTTTTCTGCTGAAGTACTTTTTCAGATAAATTTTAACAAAAGCACGTGAGAAGGGCAGGAGCAGGGCAAAGCCAAATGCATCCGTGATTAGGCCAGGCGTGAGCAGCAAAAGAGCACCAGCGAGGACCAGAGCACCGTCGATGAGACTGTCCCCGGGAAGCTGGCCGGAGGCGAGTTCATTTTGAATGCGGCTGATAATTCCAAACCCCTCGGAACGCGCCAGCGCAGCGCCGATAAATCCGGTTAAAACGACAATGGCGATGGTATTCCAAAGCCCGATCTTTTGCCCGATTTCAATGAGCAGTGCAAGCTCAATCAAGGGAACCAGGGTAAACAGTAACAGAAGACGGATGAACATTTATAAACCTCGAATTTAAACCAATAAAAAATTATTCACCGCAGAGTGCGCAGAGACAAAAATTTTATTAAATTTTACTTAAAAGAACTCTGCGTTCTTAGCGTGCTTTGCGGTTATGAATTAACCAAGTTAAACACTCTAACGAAAAATAAGTCAACTAAGATTCATTCGCAACCAGTTTTCCATTTCATGAACAAAAATTCTTTTGTTTTTTTCCTAATCGTTTTAGGTTTGGCCTGTGAAAATCCGTTTAGCACCCGGAAAGCAGAGCTCCCCGACATTCAAAATCCTGCCACTTTTATTTCTCCTACCGACCCTGAGACTGTTTTCCTTAATCTTCAGTTCGCTGTTCGCGAGCGAAATGTCGAAAACTATATTTTAAGCTTTGTCGACTCGACGCTATCTCAACAACAATTTACTTTTGTGCCGGATCAGGGGGTAGCAGCAGCAAATCCCGGCACGTTTGCAGATTGGAGTTTAGAAGATGAACGGCTTTATTTTATTCAGTTGCTGCGAGAGACCCCAACTGATTCGGTGCATAGTTTGAGTTTTGCTGAAGAGAGTAGCTCCGAAATATCCGGAATGGCAACATTCACCCAGAATTACGAATTGATTTTCAAACATTCACTCACGGGAAACACACCTACAGAGTTTCGCGGGCAATCTATATTTTGGCTGGAACGAAATGAGACAGGTAACTGGGCGATTTACCGCTGGGAGGATCTTGGCAATGGTATGGACCCGTCCTGGAGTAAATTGAAGGCTTTGTTTCAATAACTATGGCTACCCAATTCAACAAATTGCCACACTGGAAGATTAGACTTTTTTGGAGCCTTTCATTCTTATGTTTAATTCTGGCCTCAATCAAACTATTAGATCAGCCGGAACCGGGTTTGAATTTTTTTTCAAGTTCAGGAATGAACGACACTTCTCAGAAAGAAGCGCTCAAGTTTAGTGTTTATCATGTCCTGTTCGATTTCGGGATTCGGGTCGATTGGATTACCGGCGACCATCATTCCAAAACGGTGCTGGTGCCCGCTGACCTGCCGATTGTGACGCCGTACACAGCCCTGGTCTCAAGGTTTGATGAACTGGGTGGTGACTTAATCAAAGCTGAGTCAAATCCTAGGGGAGATCGACTCACAGTGGAGGTGGGTTTAAAGGGTAAATCTCTGTTTCAGGTTACCTTGTTAAGAGATCCTGAATTAAGGCGATTTGCTGGTAAAATCGCCATCGTCATCGATGATTTTGGGTATTCATTCAGTTCTTTAGTAAAAGGTTTTATAAATCTGGATCAAGAAATAACGCTGTCAATTTTACCCGGACTGGACTACTCCAAGAAAATTGCTCAAGCAGGATTCGAGGCAAAACGAGACGTGATGCTACACTTGCCTATGGAGGCCAAAAACGATGAGGTCGGTTTCGATGGCCTGACCTTACGTTCGGGATTATCCGAAGCTGAAATTAGAGACCGGGTCAGAAAGGCTGTCAAAGGGCTTCCCCATATAACCGGATTAAACAATCACATGGGGTCACTCGCCACTGAAGATGTGAAACTGCTCTCGGTGATGATGGACGAAGTAAAAAAAGCCGGATTGTTTTTTCTGGACAGTCACACCAATTTCGAGACCCGTGCCTATTCGGTGGCTGGAAAAAACGGTATCCCATGTGCCATAAACGACACTTTTCTGGATGCCATTGAAGAGGAACCATTTATCCGGGGGCAAGTATACCTCTTAGCAGAAATCGCTTCCAGAAAAGGCCAGGCCATTGGCATTGGTCACCCCGAAAAATTAACTTTAAAAGTTTTAAAAGAAGAGTTGCCTAAGTTGGAAAGAAGAGGCTTTCAATTTGTAAGTGTTTCCGAGTTGGTAAAATAATTTTATCGCCCACAGAAATGAAATGCCTCAGAAAAGCTTTCAGCAGTCAGTCTTCAGCTTTAAAAAACTGAAAACTGAAAACTGAAAACTGAAAACTGACCGCTGATGGCTGATGGCTTAATTCTGTGGCATTTCAATTCAGTGGGCGTGTTTTTATCTTTTATTAGGAGGATAAAATTTATGATGAGGTTAGGAGTTAATGTGGATCACGTTGCGACGGTTAGAGAGGCTCGTAAGGGCAAATTGCCCGATCCCGTTGCGGGTGCAATCGCGGCTGAAATGGCCGGGGCGGATGGCATTGTTTGTCATCTTCGGGAAGACCGGCGCCACATCAAAGACAAAGACCTGTTTCTTTTAAAGGAGATCGTCAAAACACACCTGAATTTAGAAATGGCCGCAACTGATGAAATGGTTCGGATTGCCACTGAAGTTGTGCCGGACATGGTGACCCTGGTTCCTGAAAAACGCGAAGAGATTACCACCGAAGGTGGACTGGATGTGGAATCCAATGAAGACTGGATCGAAGAGGTCACCAAGCAGCTTCATAGTCACAATATCGTAGTTTCACTGTTTATAGATCCGGATATTAGTCAGATCAAATCGGCGGCGAAGTGTGAGGCGGACTACGTGGAACTTCATACCGGACTTTACGCCAATGCCGAAGATTTGGGCACTATCACGGACGAGCTGGAGAAATTACGCTCCATGGCGATTGGCGCAGCAAAAATGGATTTGGGGGTTAGCGCAGGTCACGGTCTCGACTACCATAATGTCCGCGATATTTTAGAGATCGAGCAGATTGAGGAGTTGAACATCGGACACGCAATTGTGTCAAAAGCAGTCATGGTTGGCATGGAACGCGCTGTTCGTGAAATGCTGGATATTATTCGAAGATAACCTTCCCAAACACATCTCTTATTTAAGGAAAAATGTTTGCCTGAAATTGTCGCCGAAGTCATTCGAAATGAGCGGGTCGAAAGTTGCCACCGGGGGTATATCGCGGTTGTAACCCCGGACGGCAGTCTGCTGGCTTCTTCGGGGGATGTGCAGTTTCGAACTTATATTCGTTCAGCAGCCAAGCCGTTTCAAATTATGCCGCTTCTGAGGAGCGGGGCAGTCGAGCATTTCCAATTTACCGATAAAGAGCTCGCTGTCATCATGGCCTCCCACAACAGCGAGCCGCTCCACCTGGAAACAGTCAAAAGCATCCTTAAAAAAACTGGTCTGACAGTTGAGCATCTAAAATGCGGCAGTCATCCGCCGCTGCATAAACCAACCGCAAAAGAGTTTCTAATTCAAAAAGAGAGACTCACGGCACTGCATAATAATTGCTCGGGAAAACATTCCGGCATGCTGGCGCTTGCTGTCTATAAAAATTGGCCGCTTGAAACTTATTTAAATCCTGAGCATCCGGTGCAGGTGGAGATTAAAGAAACCATCTCAGGTTTTTCGGGAGTCCCAACCGACGAAATTCATGTCGGGGTCGACGGCTGCAGCGCCCCGGTCTTCTTTTTGCCCGTCAAAAATATGGCGATGATGTACGCGAAATTGGCTCAAGGAAATATTGAACCCGGCGAACGTACTTTTAATTTGATGTCCGCCAACCCCGAAATGATTGCCGGCAGCGACCGCTTCGATACTGAACTAATGAAGACGCTTTCCCCTAGGGCGGTCAGCAAGGTAGGGGCTGAAGGCGTTCGCTGCCTTGGCATCCGTGGCAGCGCGCCAATTGGCATTGCTTTAAAAATTGAGGATGGCAGTGGCAGAGCCTCGGCAGCTGTCATGCTCGAAGTCCTCGCACAATTGGATTTAATTTCCCAAGCTGAATTAGATAAGTTGTCAAAATACCGAAAACCGGTTTTTAAAAATCATGCCGGCATTGAAACGGGTTTTATCAATGTAAAATTTAAGTTATAACTAACATTTCTCACAAGTACGTCATTCCTTCGATAAACTCAGGACGACGTCAAATTATTTTTGATTTTTCTTGTGATTCTATTGCCTTTTTGTTTCTTTTTCTTCATTTTGATTATATTGAGGCGGAGGTGAGAGGTATCCAGCGTTTCCTATGGATGATAAAACAGCTGCACGAAGTCGGATATCATGACAAATGACTGCTTATGCAGTTAGAAGATAAATAAATTGTCGGAGATCATGACATTTGGTATGATCTACAGAAACTATAGAATTACTTGTTATGCGGACTAAAATGCAGTATTTAAATGCCGAGTTTAATCCCCGTAAACGTGCGGCAAAGGAGAGGATATTCCTTA